>LNEA01000104.1 GCA_001464855.1 Rhizobiales bacterium Ga0077530 | reverse complement strand
TGACCGGAATTGCCGGGTAGCGGCGCAGTTCGGTGCGGCACCGCGCCTGTGGATGAGCTCCTCGACGGACGGCGTGGCAGTGGGCGTACGCTGGACATTGGCGGGGCAATCACTGTAAACAAATAGGGAACGCGCTTCTTCGGATCCTCTTCATAGCCTCAGGTCCCCATTGAACTTCGTTCCCAAAAAACCGATGGAGGCGGCGCTCGTCGAGGCGCTGGCTGCTGTCGCGTTACCGGCGTGGGTCGTCGACGCGCTGCGCGGACTGATTGTGCGGGGCAATGGGCGTGGCGACGCAGTGTGGGGCGTGCCGGTCATGGCACTCGCACTCGATAGCGCGCTTCCGGCGTTGCGGTCGCTGCGCGCTCGCTTGATTGCGCGACCGACCTTCGCGGGCGTCCTGGGCCATAGCTCCGCGACAGAGATCCTGAAATTCACGACGCCGGCAGGGCTGCGTGCCATCCGATGCACGATCCGCATGCTCGACGACAGCGTCGGCCGCGGCTTGATGCTAATTGTCGCGGAGGACGCACAGGATGCAGACATAATCGAATCCGCCGAAGGGGCTGCGCCCGCCCCCGCTGACCCGGGATCCAGATTGGCTGCGGCGGAGTCATCCCACTCGGTCTCGGCGGGATGGGGGGCGGTGCTGGGGCGTGCGCCGCTGCACGGCGGTGGCAGCGCCGGGATGCCGCTGAGCGATGCGGAGACCCTGCGCGAGATTGCCCGGCGCATCCGGCAGGGTTCGGCGGGCGTGTCGAATGCAAATGATGCCCCGGAGCATCGCGACGACCAGGTCGAGCAGGGTGGTGCTCCCTTGCGATCGGCTTCTGATCCGGCAGCTCGCGGGGCAACATCCGACTTCGGTTGGCCCGAACATCTCGCTCACGAGATTCGGACGCCACTCGCTGCCATCGTCTCGCTTGCGGAAGTCATCACCGAGGAGCGCCTCGGTGCGTGGCCGAACGACCGCTACCGCGGCTACGTCCGCGATATCCTCGATAGCGCGCGTCACGGCCTCGAAGTCGTCGATGGCATTTTGCGCGACGTGCCGAACCCGCAGGGCACGCTGCCGCTCGTCGTCGATCTGGATCTCAACGCGGAGGTCGAGGCGATCTGCACATCGCTGCAGCCGCTGGCGGATAAATCGAGCGCCCGTCTCGACGCGGCAGTCGTCAGCAGCCTGCCCCGCGTCATCGCCGACAAGCGCAATGTCCGCCAGATGTTGCTCAACCTGATCAC
>LNEA01000103.1 GCA_001464855.1 Rhizobiales bacterium Ga0077530 | reverse complement strand
GCGCCAAGCCCGGCGCCTCGCTCATGAGGACGACCGTCGGTCGATTGAGATCGGGGAACACGTCCACTGGCAGACGCGGCAGAACGAAACTGCCGTAGGCGATCAGGATGAACGCCGCCGCGAGGACGAAGAGGCGGTTCTTCAAGCTGTGTGTGACGAGAATGTTGAACATGGGGGCGTCTCCCGTCAGCGCACTTGGTTGATGAGTTGGGCGCCCTGCACGACGATCTTGTCGCCGCGCTCGACGCCCGCGAGCACCAGCACGGTCGCGGAGTCGAAAGGTTCGAAGCGTATCGCCTTCGGTTCGAAGGTCTCGGGCTCCTTGTGACGGAAGACGACCATTTGGCCGTTGGGCGCCTGGGCGATTGCCGAGCGGGGTATGATGATCCCGGTGACGGGTGCACCAGCGCGGCCTACGATGGTGACGGGTGTGCCGACATTCAATGCCGGGCTTGGGTCAAGCACTTCGAAGGATATGACTGAATACTGCTGTTGCAGGGAGCGGCTGCGACCGACGAACCGGAGCCGCGACTGCACGTTGTCACCGGTCACGGAGGTGGCGCCGTTGATTTCGTCGCCATTGGATTGGTCGAAAGCAAGCGCCTCGACCATCAGGCTCGTCGGATCGACGATCGTGAACAGCACGTCCGACTGCGCGACGACCTGCCCCGCAACGACACGCGACGCGGTAATCACGCCTTCGACGGGTGCGCGCAGTTCTTCCGGCTGTATCCTCGCGGCGAGAAGCTCCTGTCGGCGCTTCAGGTAACCTTCGAGCTGAATGCGAATCTCGTCGACGACCGCGGTTGCCACGACGTTGCTGCGGAGGAGGCTTTCCTGCCGAGCAAGTTTCGTTCGCGCGAGAGCGATCTGCTGGTCGAGTTCGCCGAGCGTCTGGGTCATGTCTGAGGCATCCTTCGAAATGAAGGACGGGGCGACACTGCCCATCGGATCACCGGCTTTGACGCGCGAGCCGATCAGCGCCAAGCCATCGGCGGGTGGGATGAAACGGCCCTGAATGGTGCTTTGGACGACACCGCTCCGGTTCGGGTTCGCGACGATCCGTCCGACGAAGCGCACGGTGCGCGTCGTTGTCTCCGGTTCGAGGATGCGCGTTCGGATCTCGAGAAGTCGCTGCGACGGCTTCGGCAGAAAGATGCTCCCGTCGGGCTGTCGAGCCGGTCCATTGCCAGCGGGGGACGCAGCGGAAGATGGGCCGTGATCATGTCCCGGGCCGGCGAAGGCGACGGTCGATCCGATGACGAGAATACCGATGATCAAAGCGACGGCTGTCGCGCCGCGGCGGCCGCCTTTGATGAGTAGCCCCAGGCCCAACAAGCCGAGGATGCCGGCGCCGGCCCAACCCAGCAGCTTCGGCGAAACCTCGGTATGTTCCTTCAAGTGCGTCCAGATGGAATGGTCCAATCTCCCGACCAGGCCGCCAGATGGGGGAATCTGAATCGATCCCACAAGGAGATCGGTCACCACGTCATCGGTGATGGCGACAAGAATTTCGTGACTGCCAGCAGATTTGAGGTGAGGTGATGCAACCTCGTAGGTGCCATTCTTTTGTAGCTCGGCCTGGACCGCTACATCGCCAATGGTCACCTCCAGTTTCGCAGACGTCACCGGCGCGTTGTCTGCGAAGCGGTCGAGGTAGATGACGAGCACCTCACCCTCGACGATGCCGACAAGCTGGTAGTTCTCCGACACCGCCGTCACGCGTGGAGAGGCTGCCCCGGCGGTGGCGCTCGGTCCGGGACCATGATCGTGGCCCTCGTGTGCCCGTGCCGGCAACGCGGCTGAGGCGATGGTCGCGAAAGCCAGCGCGAGGACGCAGGCAAGTCGGCGTACGCCGCTATTTCAGTTGAGCATGAGGCCCTAAGGCCCCGGGCGATCAAAACTGAACGAATGACCTTGGTGGCCGCTCGAGAGACACGCGGTCGAGGCCCTTACTCGAGTGCTCCGTAATCACGAAAGGCACGGCATCGGATTGGGGAGCTGTAGTGGACACCCCTGCCGCAAAGATCGCCACGCCGCCGTGGCACGTCAGGTCGGCGCAGCAAGGGTGGGCGGCTTTGTCAGAAGAATGATCCGTCGCTGGTGCGTCGTCGTTTTCACCGTGGTCGACAGACGACGCGCCCGTTACATCGTCATGGAGGTGGACCGCAATCTCCGAGGCTCCGCCGTTGGCAGCGCCATGACACGCGTGAGCAAAGCTTCCCCATACAGTGACCAGCGCAAAAACGAGCGCTAGGGCTGGGATCAACAGCCGTCCTACACGGGCATGTCGCACGAAAGGTATCACGAGTGCCTTCTGGCTGAGTGCGCTCTCGAATGCACCATTTGGCTCTGAAGCTCAAGTAGCATATCTAGCAAAATAGG
>LNEA01000102.1 GCA_001464855.1 Rhizobiales bacterium Ga0077530 | reverse complement strand
TCGACGGGTGGACGATTAGGGAGGATGGCATGCACGTGTTTCGACGGGACATCCCGGTCACAGCAATTTTCGGGGCTGGCGTGCTGGCCGCGCTCGTAGCGCTGACCGTAACACCGCTGGTGCAGGCTCAGACCGCGACCCAGAAGGAGCAGGCGCGCAAAGCCTACGAAGATCATTTGCGGCGCATGGATGAGGCCGAGAAGGCTGCGGCGGCGAAGGCCGCGAGCCCGCCGGCCATGGCGCCGAAGGCAGCCACTCCGGCGGCGGCTCCTGCGGCCATGCCGAAGGCCGCGACCGCTCCTCCAGCCGCCGCTCCCAAACCAGCAATGTCGGCCGCCGATCAGGATGCCGCGACCGAGCGCGGTCTCGAACAATACCGGCGTTGCTCGACGCCGATCGTGGCGAAGCCCTGTGGTCCGCCAAGAAGGGCCCACAGAAAGTGTCGCTCGCTGAATCGTGCGATCTCGGCAAGGGTGTCGGCAAGGTCGATGGCGCATTTGCTGAGATGCCGCGCTATTTCGAGGATGCCGATCGGGTGCAGGATACCGAGAGCCGGATACTCTGGTGCATGGAGCGCTTCCAGGATTTCGACAGCGCGGCCTTCCGCAAGAATCCGCATCCCGGCGGCGGCCAGCCGGTCAAGGACATTGGCGCGATCGCAACCTTTATCTCCAACAAGTCATCGGGCATGAAGGTCGCGTCGAAGGCCGACCATGCGAAGGAGAAGGAGGCCATAGCTCTCGGCGAAGCTCTCTTCTTCCGCCGCCAAGGACCCTTCGACTTCTCCTGCGCTACGTGTCACGCGGAGTCGGGCAAGCGCATCCGTCTGCAGCCGTTGCCATTCCTCTCCGAGCCCAAGGAGGCCAAACAGGTGGTGGGTGAATGGCCCGCATATCGCGTATCGAACACGCATGTCATGACGATGCAGCACCGCCTGCTCGATTGTTACTGGCAGATGCGTTTGCACCGTCTCGATTTCGCGTCCGACGTCAGCGTGGCGCTGTCCGCCTACTTGTATGATCGTGCGCGCGACGGCGAGATCGCCGCGCCCGGCTTGAAACGCTGAGGGAGGGTAGCGCCATGAAAAAGATACTGATTGCCGCCGCCGCCTGCACCGCACTGATCTGCGGCAGCGCGTCCGCCCAAGAGACGAAGGTCGATCCGCTCCACGTCGACGTGCTGATGAAGTTCGCGTTCTCCCAGGCACCCAAGGACTGGGCCGGGCGGACGGATCAGGACGAAACGATGAAGGTGTGTAGCGCGACGCGCAACGCGCCGTCGGCCGAGCAAGCCACAGCGATTATGACCCGCGAAAAAACCAAGATCAAATACCCCGAAGACGGCAAGCTGCTGGGCGACTGGAAGAAGGGTGAATCGTTCGCACAGAGCGGCTACGGTCAGCGGTTCACCGACTATCCGCCGCGCAATCCGAATGGTGGCAACTGTTACGCCTGTCATCAGATGACGACCGCGGAAGTGAGCTATGGAACCGTCGGACCGAGCCTCCTGGAGTACGGCAAGATCCGCAAATTCGCGGAGGCCGACGTGAAGGCCGTGTACGACAAGATCTATAACGCTCACGCCGCGTTCCCGTGTTCGCTGATGCCGCGTTTCGGTTCCAACGGTGTCCTCACCATCGACCAGATCAAGGATCTCGTCGCGCTGGTGATGAGCCCGGAGAGCCCGGTCAACAAGTAGGCAGTACGCTCGGGGCGGCAGCGGCCTTCCGGCCCGCGTGCCGCCCTTGGTCCGTCTGGCCGTAGCAAGGTGCCAAGGAATGCATTCGCGCCGCGATGTTCTTCAGGTCGCGCTGGCCTCCGCCGCGCTGGCGGGGCTCGGCGGAGCGCCGACGTTAGGCCAAGCGCTCGCGCGCACGATCCGCCAGGAGGACATCCTCCGCTTTCGCGCGACGGGCCAAGTCACGCTTCTCCACTATGCCGATTGCCATGCGCAGTTGCGCCCGGTGTATTTTCGCGAGCCGTCCATCAATCTCGGCGTGGGCGACGCGCGCACCTTGCCGCCGCATGTGACCGATCGCGAGTTCCTCGCCCGGTATGGGATCGATGCTGGGTCCTATAGCGCCTACGCGATGTCATCAGCGGATTTCGTCACGCTGGCGCGGACCTATGGTCGCGTCGGCGGCATGGATCGATTGGCGACGCTCGTCAAGGCGATCCGGGCCGAACGTGGCGCAAACCGGACGCTGCTGCTCGATGGCGGCGATACGCTCCACGGATCGTATACGGCAATGCAGTCGCAGGGCGGCGACATGGTCCGCGTGATCGAGGCGCTGGGCGTCGACGCGATCACCGGGCACTGGGAATTCACTCTCGGCGACAAGCGTGTGCGACAGGTCTTCGGCGACAAGGATGGCCGCGGCAGCGCCAAGGTCGACTTCCTCGCCGGCAACATCGTCGACACTACGTTTGAAGAAGCGATGTTCCGGGCGTGGCGTATCTATGAGAAGGGCGGCGTTCGGATCGGTGTCATCGGCCAAGCGTTTCCCTATACGCCGATTGCCAATCCGCGCTGGATGATCCCGGACTGGTCGTTCGGCATTCGCGAGGAGACCGTGCGCCGCCATGTCATCGCAGCCCGTGCCGCCGGCGCAGAGATCATCGTGCTCAATTCGCACAACGGTTTCGACGTCGACCGTAAGCTTGCCGGCCGCGTCGATGGCATCGACGTGATCCTGACGTCGCATACCCACGACGCCATTCCCGTTCCCGAGCGTGTCGGATCGACGCTGCTGATTGCGTCCGGCTCGAGTGGCAAGTTCCTCTCCCGCCTCGACCTCGATGTGAAGGACGGTCGTATTGCCGACTTCAATTACTCGCTGATGCCGATCCTCGCGGACGTCATCGCGCCGGACCCCGAGATGGCGCGGCTGATCGATGAGATACGCGCTCCCCACGAGCCGATGCTGGCAACCGAGCTCGCGCGTAACGATACGCTGCTTTACCGGCGCGGCAATTTCTCCGGCACCTTCGACGACCTGATCTGCGAAGCCCTTGCCGCCGAGCGCGATGCAGAGATCGCTTTCTCGCCGGGCTTCCGCTGGGGTTCGTCGCTGATTCCTGGTCAGCCCATCACCTGGGACGAGGTCTATAACGCCACGGCCATCTCGTACCCGAATGTCTACCGCTTGCCCTTCCGCGGCGATCGCATCAAGGAAATCCTGGAGGACGT
>LNEA01000101.1 GCA_001464855.1 Rhizobiales bacterium Ga0077530 | reverse complement strand
AAGGTGACCTTGCGCGACATCTATGACGCCTTGGGTTCGCCCGCGCTGCTCGCGATCGGCAACCGGACAGAGGCACCCAATTGCCTGATCGAGAAGTCCGTGAATGCAAGCCTCGATCAAGCCTTCCGCGATGCCGAAGGCATCCTTTTGGCTCGTTTGGGCGATGTGACCCTGGAAATGCTGAGCGTCGACGTTCGCCAACGCCTCGCCGCCCGGACACGCTCTAAGGCAAAGCCACGAAAGACGGCGTCGTGAAACAGATCAAAGAGGCTTTTGCCGATGCTGAGGCCGTCGCGCACTACGCTGAGGGACCCCCACGGCTCGTGCCGGGTTACTTCGGCATGCAGCGCATGACCACACTATTGCTGGCCGAGCATGTGGCAGAGGAAGGTCGGGTGCTGGTGCTCGGCGCCGGAGGCGGGCTCGAGTTGAAAGTGATCGCCGAAGCCCATCCGAAATGGTCGCTCCACGGCATTGATCCGTCGGCCGCAATGCTCAATGTGGCCGAGCAAGTATTGGGGCCCCTCGCTTCGCTTGTGACGTTGCAGGAAGGCACGATCGACGATACCCCTCTCGGTCCGTTCGATGGTGCGACGTGCCTTTTGACGATGCACTTTTTGGAGTTGGATGTACGCCGACGCACTGTCGCCGAGGTGAGGCGACGTCTCAAACCCGGCGCGCCCTTCATCGTCGCGCACTTCAGTATTCCGAACGGCGTAGGTGAGCGCGATCTCTGGATGTCACGATTTGCACGCTTCGCCATCGCTTCAGGTATCGAGCCGAAGAAGGCGGAGACCGCACGTTTAGGCATCGGCGAGAAATTGCCCATTCTGACGCCCGAGCAGGACGAGGCCATACTGCGCGAAGCCGGGTTCTCGAATGTCAGCCTTTTCTATGCTGGCTTCACGTTTCGGGGTTGGGTGGGCTACGCCTGACCGGTGATCCGAACCCGAACGATGTCTGCTCATTGCACGTAGCGGCAGCCCCAACCGCCTATCAGCCCACCACCAATCCCAAGTGACCGCCCCCTCACCGCTTGCTACACTCGCGCGAACGAGAACAAGCATCCCGCCGGGAGGCGCCTGACATGACGCGCGCACGCACGCACTTCCTGTTTCTCAACATCGGCCACTTCCTCGACCACCTGTTCACGCTGATTTTCGCGACCGTCGCCGCCCTCGCGCTGACCCGCGAATGGGGGCTGAGCTATGCCGAACTCGTCCCCTACGCGACGCCCGGCTTTGTCGCCTTCGGCCTCTTCTCGCTCCCCGCCGGCTGGCTCTCCGACCGCTGGAGCCGCTACGGCATGATGTCGGTGTTCTTCGTCGGCATCGGCATCGCGTCGATCTTTACCGCGTTCGCCACGACGCCACTTCAGATCATGATCCTGCTGTTCTTCGTCGGCATCCTCGCGGAGAGCGCCAAGGCATCCGGCACCGGCCAAGCCATCGCCATCAACGGCGTGTGGGGCAACCTCGGCGTCGGCAGCGCCGCGCTGATCACCGGCTTCCTCATCGACAATGGCGGCTGGCGCGCGGCTTTCGTTCTGCCGGGCCTCGTCTCGATCGCGATCGGCGTCGCCTATTTCCTGTTCTCGCGTCCCGACATGGCCGCCGAGCAGGCCGCGAAGGCCGCTAAGCGCGCCGCAGGCCCGGCAGCCAAACCGGCCGCGACCGGGACCACCCACTCTGACCAGCGACTGCGCCAACTGCTGTTGCGCTTGTCGATCATCATCTTCTGCACCGCCGCGCTTTCGAGCATCGTGTTCCAGTCGACGACGTTCGCGCTGCCGAAAGTTCTCGACGAGCGTCTCGGCGGCATTGCCGGATCCGCGACCGCGGTCGGCTGGCTCGCCTTCGTGGTGTTCGCCATTGCATCCATGGCGCAGTTGGTCGTCGGCCGCCTGCTCGACACGCTCGGCCCGCGCATCGTGTTCATGGTGGTCGCCGCGATGCAGGTCTTCTTCTTCTTGCTGATGCCGGGATTGAAGGACTGGACGGCGCTCGCCGTCGCGCTCGGCTTCATGCTCGGCGCGTTCGGCCAGATCCCGATCAACGACTATATGATTGGCCGCATGGCGCGTTCCGAGTTCCGCGGGGCCGTCTACGGCGCACGCTACGTCGTGTCCTTCGTCGCGCTCGCGGCGGCACTCCCGCTCATCGCGTGGGTACATGGCAATTGGGGCTTCGACGCCCTCTTCCGCATTCTCGCCGCGACAGCCGCTGTCATCTTCCTTTTCGTGTCGATGATACCGGGTACGTTGCCGATGCCGGACGAAGCACCGGCGAAGGCGTAACGAGCCACCGAGCATCGAGTGGCGCGATTCTAACCGTGCGTCACACCTTCAATGCGGCTCAGCCGCCAACAGACCCTTGCGACCGACGCGCCAATTCGACGATGCTCTCCAGATGTGACCGACCGAGAATCGGTTGCGGCGCTGCGGGGTGTAGATGAACGCGATCGTTGTCGGAATCATTGGCTACATCGGGCTCCAGATCCTGATCGGCGCCTGGGTGTCGAGGCGGGTCGCGACCGAGGCCGACTAC
>LNEA01000100.1 GCA_001464855.1 Rhizobiales bacterium Ga0077530 | reverse complement strand
AATCGTCAGGAGGGGGCCGCCGTCAGCGTATTTCTGAGTACGCGCCCATACCCCGACATATCCATAATTTGCTGTCGCGCGAGGGCGGACCGCTGATTGGCGCGGCGTGATCGGTTTTTGATCAGGTACCCAGCTGTCCGATCGAAATATTTCACTGATGGCGGGAACCCGGGAGCTTTGCGGGCGTTGACCGGTTTGAACCGGCGTTACGCGTTGTGGACTGCGGAGGGGGCGATGTCGAGGGAGGAAGGCTTTGTTCCGATCGACAACGGATCGATGGAAGTTCTGCCTGACCTCGAAACGGCTTCCCGGGCTGAGCTTAAACAGACCCTGGAGCAACTGGCCCGAGCGAACCGCCGGTTAACCCTCCTCAACAGAATCGCGACCAGGCTGATGAATGATCCCCACGCATCATTCAGTGATCTGTTTGAGGCGATTGCAGTCGAGATCGGCGCCAGTCTCTTTTTTTATCAACGCATTGACAGTCACCAACCCGAACAACTCAATTTGGTGGCAGCGAGCCATCATGCCTCCGAAGAAGAGGCGGCGATCTCTCACCGGTTGCTGGCAACGTCATCGCAATATCCTCTGGCGAACGACATTTTGCTCTTGGATACAATGCAACTGCGCGCCGGCCTCGATGCCGAGACCCTGGAGCGGACGGGGATCAGCAGTTTTATGCGCGCGCCACTCATGGCGCCCGACGGACCACTGGGGGCTGTTTCGTTCGGCTCATCCGTTCGCTGGACATTCAGTGACGCGGACCAGGAACTCGTTCGCACGTTCGCCGATCAGTTTGCCGCCGCGCTTGTGCGTCAGCGTCTCGAAGCCCAATTGCGCGAAAGCGAACAACTGTATCGGGGCGCCGTTATCACGGGGCGGCTCGCGAGTTGGGAAACGAACATGGTCACGCGAGAGCGGATTTGGACCAAGGAAGGCGTTGAGATGTTCGGCCTCGACTTGCCCAATGGGCGCGGCGTTGTCGGCGGTGAGAACGACGAATACAGGCGCGCGTTGCACCCTGAGGACCGGCACAAGGTCGCTGAGTTTCACCGCACCGCGGACCAAATCGATTCATATCCGGCCGAATATCGGATTATCCGCTCCGACGGCCGCTTGATGTGGATGTCCGGGCGTGGTCGCGTGATCGAGCGCGGGCCTGACGGCAAGGCCATCCGCGTCGCCAACATGGTCGTCGATGTCACGGAGCAAAAAAAGAGCGAGCAGCGGACGAAGCTGCTGATCGACGAACTCAATCACCGAGTTAAAAACACGCTGGCAACGGTCCAAGCGATTGTCGCCCAAGGTCTCAAGTTTGGTCCGACGGTGGACCGTGCGCGCGACACGATCGAATCGAGGCTGCAGTCACTGTCGCGATCGCACGATCTGCTCACTCGGGAGAATTGGGAAGGCGCCGATCTCCATGACGTTATCGCGCAAGCGCTCAGCCCGTTCGCATATGGCAGTGACAATCCCCCCTTCCGACTGGCCGGACCGCATATTCGGCTGCGGCCGAAGCTGGCTCTTTCATTGGGCATGGCGTTCCACGAACTGGCGACCAATGCGTCGAAATATGGCGCTCTAACTGTCGACACTGGACGAGTTGACGTCGCTTGGTCCTGGGTCGATCAAGAGGACCACCCGAGTGTCCAGTTAGAATGGACAGAAAGCGGGGGACCTCCCGTGAAGCCGCGTTCGCACAGGGGTTTTGGCAGCAGGCTCATCGAGAATGGCTTGGCGCATGAGGTAGGTGGCAGCGCGCTTCTCAATTATGGGGAGCAAGGTGTGCGCTGCACGTTGCGGTTTCCTGTCGAATCCGAGGAGCAGGCTTAATGACCAACGGACTTTCGGGACTACGCGTCTTGATCGTGGAAGATGAGTTTCTGATCGCAATGCTTCTTGAGGACTTGCTGGTCGAATTGGGATGTGTGGTCAGCGGCTCAGCGAGCAAACCTGCGCAGGCCTTGGAACTGCTTGAGACCGTCGGCGTCGATATCGCTGTGCTCGACGTCAACCTCGAGGGCGTGGATAGCTTTGGCATAGCGGCGGCGCTGAAGGCCAAAAAGATCCCGTTCATGTTCGCGACGGGTTACGGAGGATCTCGGGTTTCGCAGGAATTTGCATCGTATCCCGTTATCCAGAAGCCGTATCGGCTGGAGGAACTTGCCGGGGCACTCGACGATCTATGGCGCAATGCCAATTCGACAGGTGCTGACGCGTTGCGTTCGACGTAGCAGGCGACGTGCTCTGCGGCGATACCCAGCTCTCAATAAATCATAACCCGGCACGCGGAGGGAAGCGCGTGCCGGGTTTAAAGTGCTCCCGGCAAAGGGGGGAGTGCCGGGACAGGCCGCCGAACGGGGGGAGTTAGGCGTCCTGAGAGCTTAACAACGGACCGGCCAAAAGGTTGCCCTCTCATCGCACTCTTTTCCTCCATCGCACTCTTTTCCTCAGACGTCCTTTCGTCTGTTGCCGGCAAATGACGATGGTGGGACGTCGGGGTTCATCTGTGCTTGACGCAATCGATTGAGTAGGCTGTGCACGCGAAACTGGGCATCTTCGACACCGATTTCAGCGGCCGCCAAGTCGCCGTTCTCGGTTGCCGCGGCCGCCGTAACGAGGCTTGAGGCCGCAGCGCGGATTTCCGTAACGAGTTCATCTCGAGACATATGGCTTCTCCCAATTCACAACGGCCTCCTGCCCCTCGCAGTTGCGACGGAATTTGGATTGTTGAACCTTTTCGGCGCTCTCGCGTTGACGCACTGCAACGAAGCGAAAGAGCCGACCGTGACAGAGCAGAAAAATGATGAGATCGCTCGCCTGCGCCAAGCGCTGGATCAAGCGATCTATGCGCTTGAAAGCATCAGGAACCGCGCGGCGCGAGGTGTATCACTCGACCCCAGCTGGCAGTGCTCGACCATCGAAGACGTTGCATCCGAAGCGTTGACGACACTGACAACGCTGCTGGTCCCGGAGCGAGAAGCCGCCTAGCGCGAATTTTCGAAGGCGCCGATTTTTGGCCAGGCGTTACTGCGGTTTGCGCGAATTGGTCATCAGCACCCGCAATTGTGCGGTCAACGATCGGCCAACGACTTGATCGGAGGAATAACCTTCGCTCCTCAGCAAGCGCTTCAACTCTTCCATGCTGCCGCACGAGCCTGACTTGGCAAGCTCGAACGCGCGTTCCAATGATGTCCGATTTTCATCCATCGCAAGAGGAACGCGCGAGGTCACTACGGCGTTCCACGGCGCGCCGCAGCCTTGTCGATCTCGCAGTTGCCGCGATGTCGCCGCAGCAAAAACCAACACAGTTCCGCCTCAGAGCCAACCGAGAGCAACCCGCTTCTCGGTCCGTCACGGAAGGGATGTGTCCCGCGCGAGGCACACTTGCAAAATATGGCGATGCGGTTAGCCGGCTGAGGCACCGGCCTTGCGGTTGCGCTTCTCGGTCTTGGCAGCGCGCCGGAGGGCATTTGATGCCTTCCGCTGAGCGGCCTGAATGCGCTTGCGACGTGAGTCTGTCATCTTTGGCACGAGATTATCCTCCGTTGGTTCGACGAGTAGATACGCTCGTCTCAGGTGGCCAAGCAAGTGCTCGCTGGAAAAGCTGATACCAAGGGCGTCCGACACACGCCTTCTGGGCAAGCCCTTAGGCAGCCCGCTTCCAATGTCCCTGACTGCATTGCAGCTTGCCGACAGCCAGCCTGCACGGCAAACTCGCTGGCCAACTGGAGGCGAAAATGACCTCAGGATTATCCGACGAACTCGTTGCAGACGGCGTTTATACGACCACCTGCTGGGAATGCTCGGCGTACTGCGGAGCGCTCGCCACCGTCAAGAGCGGCAAGGTCGTCAACTACGCCCCCAACCCCGCCAGCCCGCATTCAGCCGGTGCCTTCTGCATCAAGGGCATTCGAGGCGCGCCGGGCCTGACCTACAACCCAAACAGGCTGCTCTACCCGCATCGCCGGGTCGGCGCGCGGGGTGAGGGCAAGTGGGCACGCATTTCGTGGGACGAAGCTCTCGACGAGATGGCCGATCGCTTCGCCGAGGTCCGCCGCACGTACGGCCCCGAAGCCATCGTCGGCGCAACGAGCGGCGCCGCGTTCAGCCGCTCGATCGTCACCGCGCTTACGCTGCGCTCCATCGGCTCGCCGAACTGGATGATCAATCAGGATCTCTGCGGCGGCTGCCGAGCCGTATCGGCGAAGATCACTGGCCTGCCGATTGCCCGTGGGGAGGATATCGACAACACGCGCTGCGCCTTGATCGTGGGCCGCAATGCCCAGATTGCCGATCCCGTCGAGTGGGCAAAGCTGAAATCCGCGAAGAAGCGCGGTGCCCGCATGATCGTGATCGATCCGAAGCGCACGACGGCCGCGGAGCTTGCCGATATCTGGATGAGCCCGCGGGTCGGCACGGATGCCGCCGTTGCGCTGGCAATGATGCACGTACTTATCAGCGAGGATCTCTACGACCGGCAGTTCGTGCAGGAGCGGTGTCACGGCTTCGATGCGCTGGCGGAACGTGCGACGCAATTTTCCCCTACGGCTGCTGAAGGTATGACGGGCGTTCCGGCGGAACAGATCGTCAATGCCGCCCGCATGTATGCCGACGGTCCATCGACCTTCGTGTCCGGCCACGGTATCGACGCGGCCAGCAACGGCGTGCAGACCTTTCGAGCCTTCCATGCGCTCGCAGCTATTTCGGGAAACATCGACCGACCCGGCGGAAATCTACGGCAGCGAACGCCGAAGGGTTTGACCAACTATCTTGAACTGCTCCACCGACCGGAGCACCGTTTGCCGGTCGATGTCGAAGCACGCACGATTGGCGCTGATCGCTTCCCCCTCTGGGCCGGCCCGCGTGGTTGGCAAACCGCTTGCCACAACCCGTCCGTGATTGAGGCGATGCTGACGGACAAGCCGCATCCTGTACGCGCCCTCTATGCCAGCGGCGTGAACATTCTGGTGACGTATCCCGACACGCGACGGACCATCGCCGCATTGCGCTCGCTCGATTTCGTTGCTGTCGCGGCCCACCAGATGACGCCCACGGCAGAGTGGGCCGACATTGTTCTGCCCAAGACGACGACACTCGAGGAAGAGGAAGTGATGTTCGTGCCGTCGGGGCCGACGGTCGTCTTCACGCGGGCTACAGTTCCCCCACAGGGCGAGGCGCGCACCGAGATCGATATCGCGGCGCCTCTTCTGGACCGCCTTGAGGCGCGGCAAGCCGTGGCAACGCGCCTGATGCCGTGGCGCTCGCAACGCGAGCTCAACACGCATCTTTTGGGCGACAGCGGCATCACGATCGAGATGCTCGAAGCCAAGGGCTTCCACCAGGTGTCGTCAGATCCCGTCCCAGCAAGCCGCCCCTTCCCGACGGGCACAGGCCGGATCGAACTGTTTTCGCCCGAACTCGAAAAGCTGGGGCTCGATCCGCTGCCGGGTTACATCGCGCCGGAGCGCGACGCGAAGGCTGCCGACGTCCGCTTGCGCTATCCGCTGGTCGTCGTCACTGGCGATCGTGAAAAAAGCTATCATCACTCGCGTTTCCGCGACCAGCCATGGGCGCTCAAGGTTTCGCCCGATCCGCACCTGTTCATGCATCCGGATACAGCCCGCGCCCAAGGCTTGGATGATGGCACCTGGGTCCGCCTGGAGCTGGCCGAAGTGGAAGGCCACTGTCGGCTCAAGCTGAAGCTATCCGACGCCCAGCCGGCAGATGTCGTGAGCACCGGCATGGGCTGGTGGCGTCCTATGGAGCCCGCGCCCGACCGCGGCGCTCTAGACGTGAACATCAACGCTGCGCTTAGTTACAGCGGCCCTTACGATCCCATATCCGGCTCGGCCGATATCCGCGGACAGCTTTGCCGCGTCGAGCGGATCGGCGCGGATTGAGCGTCGCGTGGCGTGATCGAAACAGTCGCTGAGGCCAGAGCGTGAGGCGATGCTCATCGCCTGGTCGGCGACCGCCCTGGCGATCCGGCGCTCGCCGTCATCACGTCCTCTTATTGCGACGAACTTCGAGCGCACGCTGGGCGGATGGACCACGCTGGGCGGATGGATAAGGTTTCCGAGATCGCGCTTTAGGGTTAGTCTTCATGAAAAGACTACTCACAGGAGGGGCGCATGAAGGCAAATCGGATGGCGTATTCGCGCTGGGTCGCGATCGTGCTTGGCGGATTGATGGCGATGGGCGCCGGTTCCGCGGCGGCGCAAAAGCAGGGCGGAACGCTGCGGGTTTACAATACGACCCAGCCGCCAAGCGCCTCGATCCACGAGGAATCGACGATCGCCACGAATATGCCGTTCATGGCTGTTTTCAACAATCTCGTGCGCTTTGATCCCATGAAGCCGTTGAACAGCTTCAGCACGATCATACCCGAGCTCGCGACGAGCTGGGCATGGGACGAAACCGGCACGAAACTCACTTTCAAACTCCGCAGCGGCGTTACGTTCCACGACGGCAAACCCTTCACAGCGAACGACGTCCGCTGCACGTATCTCAGAGCAAGCGGGCTCGATACCGAGAGCGCTTTTCGGCGCAGCCCACGCAAGATCTGGTACGAAAACCTCAAGGATGTCGTGGTCGAAGACGACCTGACTGCGACCTTTCAATTGACGAAAAAGCAGCCGTCGTTCGTGGCACTGCTGTCGTCGGGCTTGGCGCCTATCTATCCGTGCCACGTTTCTGCGCGCGACATGCGCACAAAACCAATCGGCACCGGCCCGTTCAAGTTTGTGGAATTCAAGAGCAACGAGTCGATCAGGCTAGCGAGGAATCCGAACTATTGGGATCCGGGCAAGCCGTACCTCGATGGGATCGAGTGGAAGATCGTCTCAAGCCGGTCGACACGAATCTTGGCTTTTGTTGCCGGAGAATTCGACCTGACGTTCGTTGCCGATGTCACAGTACCTTTGATGAAGGACGTGACAACGCAAAAACCGGATGCCGTATGCAAGCTTGCGCCAACGAACGTGCCGATCAACATTCTCGTCAATGTCGAGCAGCCGCCGTTCGACAAGCCGGAAATCCGGCGCGCCATGGCACTGGCACTCGATCGCCAATCCTTCATCGACATCATATCGGGCGGTAAATCGTCGGTGTCGATCAACATGATGCCCGCTCCGGAAGGGCAGTGGGGCATGCCGGCGGAAATGCGGTCGAAATTGCTGGGCTATGGCGACGTCGCGCTGCAACAGGCCGAGGCGCGGAAGATCATGGAGGGCCTGGGCTATGGCCCGAACAATCGTCTGCCGGTTAAGGTGACGACGCGCGATTTTGCTACCTACAAAGATCCTGCGATCATTCTTGTCGATCAACTCAACAAGATCTACTTCGATGCCACGATGGAGCTGGTTGAATCTTCCATCTGGCACAGCCGTCTGACGAAGAAGAACTACGCTGTCGGCATGAACACGTCCGGTGTCGGCATCGACGATCCTGATGCCGTGCTGAAGGGTGCCTACTCTTGTAAGTCCGAGGCTAACTATACGGGGTATTGCACACCGCACGTCGAGAAGTTGCTCGACGAGCAATCGCAGGAAACCGATGTCGAGAAGCGCAAGAAAATGGTCTGGGAGATCGAGCGTATCCTGACGGAAGAAGTGGCGCGGCCGATCATCTATCACAACCGCTCCGGAACCTGTTGGCAGCCTCACGTCAAGGGCTTCGTTCTGCAAGTTTGGCTGGAGAAATAGCCGTAGGCGAGCGGCGCGCGTGACCCGGTGATCCGGCCACGGTGAAAAATTAAGCCAAACGCACGACTGACCATGAAAGGAAAGCGCGCGGATGCGTGCTTCCTTCGCTGTCGGCAATTCCAGTGAAAAAAATTCTGGTCTTCCTGTAATGCAAGAAATGTTCTTGCATTGGATCGTGGCGTTTCACACCCTATCGGTCTGATCGCCTCGTTATGAGAGGCTTCGTATCCCACGGCACAACCGCCGACGTGATGCTTTGAGTGGAGTTTTTATCGCACTATGCAGTCCGCTAAACCGCTCAACAGCGTCCGCGTCGCCGTCGATATCGGTGGCACTTTCACCGATCTGGAAATCCTCCACGAGACGACAGGCCAGACCTTCGCCGCAAAGACGCCGACCACGCCGGACGATCCCTCGCAAGGACTGATTGCCGGATTGCGGCTCGCGAGTGAGCGGTTCAACTTCAGCTTCGGCGATATTTCCGCGCTGATGCACGGCACGACGATCGCGACCAACGCCGTACTTCAGCGGCGCTTGCCCAAAGGCGCTTTGATCACGACGGCTGGATTCGAGGACGTCATAGAGATTGGCCGCCATTTCCGCCGCCAGGTCTATGCGAGCAAGGCGGAGCCGCGGGCCGTGCTGATACCCAGGGCGTGGCGTCTCGGGATCAAGGAGCGCACTCTTTCGACGGGCGCAATCGAAACACCGCTCGATGAAGCGGGACTCGTACGGATCGCCGAGCGCCTCAAGGCTGGCGGCGTACAGTGCGCGGCCGTGTGTCTGCTCCATGCCTACGCCAATCCAGCGCACGAGAAGCGCATCGGCGAGTTGCTCGCGAAGCTTGCGCCCGACCTCGATGTCTCGCTTTCGCACGAGGTGAGCCCCGAGTTTCGCGAGTTCGAACGCACATCCACTACCGTGCTCAACGCGCTGCTGATGCCCGTGGTGCGCCGTTATCTTGAGCGGCTCGGTGCGCAGTTGAAATCCGCCGGCTTCAACGCGCCGGTCTATCTCGTCCAATCAAATGGTGGCGTGATGAGCCCGAATGCGGCCGCCATGCTCCCCGCGCGATTGCTGCTGTCAGGACCGAGTGGCGGCGCGCTGGCGGCGGAGACGATCTCGCGCCGTCTCGGGATGCCTGACCTGGTTGCCGTCGACATGGGCGGCACCAGCTACGACGTATCGATCGTCAATAACGGGCGGACCCGCCTCGTCACCGAAGGCACGGTGGACGGCCTGCCGGTCCGCCTGCCGATGATTGAGATCCGAACCATCGGCTCCGGCGGCGGATCAATCGCGTCGCTCGAGGAGAGCGGGCGACTTCGCGTCGGCCCGGAAAGTGCCGGCGCGAAGCCGGGTCCTGTCTGTTACCGGCGCGGTGGCACCGAGCCGACGGTCACGGACGCCAACGTCGTGCTCGGCCGAATCGATCCGGATTATTTCCTCGGTGGCGCCATGTCGCTCGATGCGGACGGCGCGAAGAAGGCGATCCTCGAGCGTGTCGCCAACCCGTTGACGCTTTCGGTCGAGGAGGCGGCTGAAGGCATTCTGCGGATCGCCGTCTCGCGCATGGCCGGCGCGATCCGCTTGTCGCTCTTCGAGAAGGGGCTCGATCCCGAGGACTTCACGCTGCTCTCGTTCGGCGGCGCGAGCGGTCTTCATGCCTGCGATACGGCCGACGAGATCGGCATCGGCCGCGTCGTCTTTCCACGCGATCCCGGAACCCTCAGCGCATGGGGCATCCTCTACTCCGACATCGTGCACGCGATCGTCCGGGCGCGACCGATGAAGGCCGAC
>LNEA01000099.1 GCA_001464855.1 Rhizobiales bacterium Ga0077530 | reverse complement strand
ATCCCGTTCGACTTGCGGATGATCGACTTCGGCGACGAGAACGTCGTGGCTGAATTGTCAGCGCTCTGGCCGTTGAAGCGGATGCCCCTGCTCGTCGACGATGGCCGACCGATCATGGAAGCCTCCATCATCATCGAGCATCTGGGCCTGCATCATCCGGGGCCGGTCGCCTTGCTCCCGTCCGTCGCCAAGAATGCCCTCGACGTCCGCTTCATGGACCGCTTCTTCGACAATTACGTCATGACGCCGATGCAGCGGATCGTGTTCAACCATATGCGGCCGCCTGAGGATCGCGACCCACAGACCGAGGAAGATGCCCGCGCACTGCTGATCACCGCCTATCGCTGGCTCGACACCCAATTGGACGGACGTGAATGGGCTGCCGGCACCTCATTCAGCCTCGCCGATTGCGCAGCCGCCCCCTCACTCTTCTACGCCGATTGGGTCCATCCGATCGCCGCAGAGTTTCCGCGGGCGCAGGCGTATCGCCGCCGGCTGCTGGCGCGACCATCGTTCGCCCGCGCCGTCGACGAAGCGCGGCCGTACCGCCACTTCTTCCCGCCCGGCGCACCCGACCGCGACTGAAGCGCCGTCGCGCCTGGAAATGATACGAGCCCCGGCCGATTGCTCGGTCGAGGCTCGTTTCCACAGACGTCAACTTTGGAGACTACTTCACCCGGCGGGCCGGGGCGGCCGAGCGCGCTTTGAACGTCGCGCTCTTCTTCAGCTCCGGCCCCGTGTTGGCCTTGAGGCCGAGCTTGGGCGTCTTGATCTTGCAGACCTTGTTACCCTGAATCCAGACGGACTCGTAACCAGCCGAACAGGCCGCAGCCGGCTGTGCGAGGACGGCCATACCGACGGCCGCGAAAATTGAAGCGACGATGTGCGATTTCATGGTGACCTTCTCCTGTGTTGGGAGGCGCCTCGCGCCCCTTGCTGATGGGTCGCGGCGGCGGCCGAAATGGTTCAATGAGAGTGAAGGAATTTTGACGCCCGAAACGGCGACGCGATGCCTCCGAACTCCGAAACGCCCCGGAAATCGAGACCGCCACCCCCTGCGGGCCAGAGCGGCGC
>LNEA01000098.1 GCA_001464855.1 Rhizobiales bacterium Ga0077530 | reverse complement strand
ATGTGGTGGTGATATCCGCCGGCCGACAGGAATGCTGCCGCCTCATACCGCTGCATGACCTCGAACCCGAGCACGTCGCGCCAGAAGCCCAGCGCCCGATCGATGTCGGCGACTTTCAAATGCACGTGCCCGATGCGCGTGCCGGCATGGATGGGTTTTGCGGTGTCGGTCATGGGAGATCCTCGCTTGTTTCGCAGCCGTGTCGGCCGCCAGTGTGTTTCGCGACCACATCAGCACGATCGCTGGCCCTCTCACAACGGACCTCGCGCGAACGTGACAGGTCGCGGGAAAGGTGCGCGGGCGGGCGGGCGAGAAATGGGCGGCTCGATGGCGAACTCAGCGATCGGAATTCAGCTTGTACCATCTGTTATACACGGAGCAGCGGAGCGCTCAGGCAAAGCCGATTTTTCCAGAATGCACTTCAGGCACTCAGGAGTGGGCAGATGCTGCGGAAAATGATCGATCCATACAGACCCGTTTCCGAGAAAGAGATTGGCGATGTTGAGTCCCGCCTGGGCCTAAGGTTCCCTAAGAGCTATGTAAAATTCATTCTGGAGCACAACGGCGGGCAACCAGATCCGATGTTCCTCAGGGTGCTCGATGGAGGGATTATTGGGATCAATTGCTTTTTCGGAATTGCCGCAGACGGGCCCACCCTCGATCTCGAGAAGTCGGCGCTAGAGTTCTCGCGCGTCTTGCCAATGGGTGTGCTTTCAATCGCTGACGCTGGGGGCGGCAACTATATTTGCCTGGACTTGCGCAGCGACGACGAGCGCATTGTGTATTGGGACGCTAACGCGTCATGGGGGACCTGGGGATCGGGACATTGGAACGAGCGAGATCTTTGGTTTGTCGCGCCGCACTTCGGCGCGTTCCTCGAGCTACTCTCTGACATCGAGATCAACTGAGGCGCGCGGAAGGATCCAAACTCAGCCTGCGCAACATGGGCTCCTCTCCCCCTCCGCGTTCTTGCCGCTGGGGGTGCACCGCTCGGCGGATAGTGTTACATTGTTTCCTATCGGTTCGACCATCCGTGAGGACGCCATGCGCCGCCCCCAATCCGCCCCACCCTTTCCGGCTCCCGGCCATGACCATGGTCCGTGCGTCAAGGAGACGCTGGCCCGTGCCGCGGAAGCCTTCGAGGCGAATGGCCTGCGGCTGACGCCGCTCCGCCGCCGAGTGCTGGAGGAGGTCGCGGCCTCGCATCACGCCATCGGCGCCTACGAGATTCTAGAGCGTCTCGCGCGCAAGGAAACGACGCGGATGGCGCCGATCTCGGTATATCGCGCGCTCGAAGCATTGCTCGACGCGGGCGTCGTCCATCGGCTGGAAAGCCGCAACGCCTATTTCGCCTGCCATGCCCGTCATGACCACAGCGGCGCCCGCCGCATCGTGCTCGCCTGCGAGCGCTGTGCCACCGTCGCCGAGGTTGCGGCTCCTGTCGCTTTCGACGCGATCGATGGCGCCGCCAGCGACGCCGGCTTCCGCTCGACGCGGGCACTGGTTGAGGTCGCGGGCCTCTGCACTGCCTGCGCGGCGGCGGCATGAGTCCCACATGAGCGAACCGCACGCTGGCCACACACACCACGCCCACGGTCATTCTCACACGCACGGCCACGATCACGGGCATGACCACAGCCACCATCACCACGCGCACGCCGGCACGCTGCCCGGCCGCACTGACGTGCTGCTCGCCGCGCGCGGCTTACGGTTCGCTCGCGCCGGTCGCGTGATCCTCGAAGACATCGATCTCGACCTTGCTCCCCGCGAGATCGTCACGGTGATCGGCCCCAACGGCGCCGGCAAAACGACGCTTGTGCGCGTCCTCCTCGGTCTCGAACG
>LNEA01000097.1 GCA_001464855.1 Rhizobiales bacterium Ga0077530 | reverse complement strand
CCATCCCGACGCGACCAAGCGACTGGCGAGTGCGCCCGATGTTGAAAGCCCCATGTAGACGGCGAGCGTCGCCTTGCCGTTGGCCAGCGCCGCGAAATCGACCTGGTCGAACTCTGCGCGTCTATCGCCGACGGCGTGACCTGAAATGAACGTCACCGAGCGGGAGATATCGCGATGTGTCAGCGGGATCTGCAGCGAGGCGGCGACCGCTGATGCGGCCGTGATCCCGGGAACAACCTCGATGTCGATCCCGGAAGCGCGGAGCATGTCGATCTCCTCGCCGCCGCGCCCGAAGATCGACGGATCGCCGCCCTTGAGCCGGACTACGGTCTTGCCTTCGCGCGCGAGCGACACCAGCAAGGCGTTGATCTCCGCCTGGGTGCGCGCATGCCGGCCCTTAGCCTTGGCGACGCAAACGAGCTGCGCCTCGCGACGCGCGTAGGCGAGAACGGCGTCACCCATCAGGCCGTCGTGAACGACAACATCGGCCGACTTGAGCGCACGCACGGCCTTCAGCGTCATCAGTTCGGGATCACCAGGTCCGGCGCCGACAAGGATGACGCGACCGTTACGCGGCTCCCCGCTAGAGTGCGCAATCAGTTTCTCGACGCGTGCGCGACCCGTCGCTTCGTCTCCGCCAAGGATGGCAGCGCCGGCAGCTCCACCGAAGAAGGCCTCCCAGAATGCACGGCGCGGTGCTCCGCCG
>LNEA01000096.1 GCA_001464855.1 Rhizobiales bacterium Ga0077530 | reverse complement strand
TCGGGCACGTTGATGGGCACGCCTATGGCGCGCGCGCGCGCCGAAACGTCGCCATCGATCGCATCGTTTGCCGTCGCAGAGATGACCAGAGGTCGTCCGCGAAGGTCCTCATTAGTGATGCCGCGGGATGAATGCGCCACCTGAGCCGCAGCGACGAGCGGGGCAAAGCCATCGGCGAGCGAGCCCTGTGCGTACACGTCAACAACAGGCGCGCGCAGGAGGAGGACGCGGACTTTGGCGAGAGCCAGATCGCCGCCGCCGACGACCAGCGGCGGTCGCGTGGCTACGTCGACGAATATCGGAAACGACGCCATGACTTCAGCCCGCCATACAATTGCTTTGCAGAATGATGCTGTCGGGTTGGACCTCGACTTCCAGGCCGTCGAGTTCCTCGGTCATCACGAGTTGGCAGGCGAGGCGTGAAGACTCGTCGGCCGTCGGGATCTCATCCAGCTTGGCGAGTTCCTCATCTGAGGGCGGAGGCAGCAGGTCACGCCAAGCACCGGGGATCCGCACGTGGCAGGTCGAGCAGACGCACGCACCGCCGCACTCGGCTTTGATCGGAACGCCAGAAAAGCGGAGCAGCTCCATGACGCGATAGCCGACCGCGGCCGGTGGCTCGAACTGCCCACCGTTTGGCAGTAAGACGCGCAGCCTGAGATCAGGCGTATCGGCTTCGTCGGCCGGGTGTGAAACCCTTTGCTGCATCGCACTCTCCAAGGCTGGCGTGCGGCAGGTAGTAGCATAAAATTCCATTTTTTGGGTCCGAATCATGCAATAAATAGAAAATTATTCCTATCTGTTGCAGAAAGCAGTCGCTTCTTTCGCCTACACAGCGAAATCGCAACACGTGCCGTCGCACCTACTCGACGAGCACACTCTGGGCGACGCCCGACGAACCTGCACGTAGTCGTATCCCCGGAGCGAAGAAGGGGCGGACTTGCACTCTGCTGAGCGTCACAGCGCGCCGACGTTCAACCCCAATAGCTGCCATCGGCCTCATTACAATCGACGGCGCAAGAAGCGCCGCCGACCACGTCCGATCTCGGGGGCATCGCGTCAAAGGTCTAGATGTCGATCTTCTCCGCTATCTCGATCGCATCATCGACCTCGATGCCGAGGTAGCGCACCGTGCTCTCGATCTTGGAGTGCCCTAGCAGCAGCTGGACCGCTCTGAGATTTCCGGTGCGCCGATAGATCAGCACCGCCTTCGTGCGCCGCAGGGAGTGCGTCGCAAACTTCGCTGCATCAAGGCCGATGCACTACACGGACAGACCGCCG
>LNEA01000095.1 GCA_001464855.1 Rhizobiales bacterium Ga0077530 | reverse complement strand
GAGATCGTCGCCGCCCTTCCCCTTCTCCCCGTCCTTACGGGGAGAAGGTCGGGATGAGGGGCGGCCGCTCGCTCGGACGTTCGTAGGTGCCGCCGCCCCTCACCCTAACCCTCTCCCCGTAAGAACGGGGAGAGGGGATAGAAATGTAGCGCTCGAAGAGCGCGAGGTGGACTCTCCAACCGGCGAGGCAGCGGCGCGGCGCCAGTAGCCGCAGGCGTTGGCGACCGCGCCAACAAAAAGCCGCAGGCTTTGCGGCCCGCGGCAAAAAACGCCCATAAAAAAAAGGGCCGCCGAAGCGACCCTTTTTCTTTTAACCGGCTGCCCTAGGCAGCGCGGACGATCGGGACGGGCGACTTCTTATCCTCCGTCTCGATGGGTCCGTGGACGGCAATTCCGAGATAACGAACGCGACCTGCGATCTTTGCTTTCTTGATGCCTTTCAACTCACCGAATTCACGGCTGAACGTGGGAAGTGCGAGCGGCTCCTTGTCCTGCTCATCACACCACTGGCAGTAGTTCTCGTAGAGTTCGGTAGCAGTGATCGTGGCGCCTTCTGCATTTTCGATCTTTTCCTTCTGGAAGCGTTCAACATCGCTTTCCGGCACGACCATGCGCTGAGGCATGACCTTGTCGGTGTTGTCGTTGGCGGTAGCTACGGGTGGTGCGATCATTGCAGCAGCCGGTGCGGTGGCCGCGATGGCCGGGACCGGAGCGACGGGCACCTCGGAGGGTATGGCCTCGGGGATGACCGCGTGAGCGACGGCCGGCATCTCGACCGGGGCGTCGTTGGCTGCAACTGGTACCAGTACCGGAGCGGGCACGGCGGCATGACCGACCGCTGCAGCGTTCGCTGCGGCGGGGATGGTCATGGCATCGTGCAGTCGCCACTGACTGAACGCGATGTACATACCGAAGCCCGAACCAACTTCGAGCAACAGCGCAATGAAGATCGTAAGCGCCATCTGGACGTCGTCGACCTTCACGTTGGCGAATACGAGACCACCGATCTTGGCAAGCATCGCTGCCTGCGGATCGGCTTCGGTCAACGCCGTGCGCTCCTCACCAGCTTTGGCCAGCTCGGATTTCACCTCCATGATTTTCTTGCTCAACTCGGCAGACTGGACGCCATTGGCGTGTTCGGCCGATAGGGTGTGAAACTTCTGACAGAAGTCGCGGTTGAATTTACCGGCAACCTCAGTGCAGCCCTTCGTCCGGTTCCAGGACAACTGGTTACGCATCCCGTCCATCTCGCTGGCGACGGTCGAGGCCGGGCGATGCTGGGGTATCCAGCTCACTTGGCCTTCCATCCGCTTGATGTCGGAGCGCATGTCCTGATAGACGGCCGTCTGCTGCGCGCGCTGGCCGGCGGTATCGAGCCGGTTCAAGGCGGCATGGCCGAGCGCGGACGTCAGCGAATACGCTGTGACCACGATCCCGACGACAGCGGATGCGGCCGCTTGGGACCACATTCGGTTTCGTACGGCGGCGAAGAGGAAGAATGGTATCAGCGCTTTCAAGCAGTCGGCAGCGGCGCTTGCCGCTCCGTAAATCTGCCCATCGAACTCAGTCTTCCCCAGACTGAACCCGAAGCGCCAGTTCATTGCGGCGGAAACGGCAAGCAGTACCCCTGCTGCCAAAACGCCTAGGATCCCTAGAGCGTGTCTCATCGTGTCAATTGCCCCCAATCGTTTGGGGCCAGCCTACGCAGGCTACAGGGTGCCGGCCGAGCAGACGTTCACACCAAGAGGCTCATGCTTTGACCGTTCAATGCCGACTGGACAGCGCGCCGAAGACCGGCGGGGGATCCATTCGCTGCGGATTGGTGAGCTCCATTCCAACCGGTGTCGGAGTGGCCAAATGCGCAGCAGCTCAGCATTCGATCTGAACGGGTGCAACCGAGCTTCGACTTATGCACACCCGCCATCGCCGCTAGACGGTAGGGTTATGCACAGGCCGCTAGACCGGCCGACAAGCAACGCAACAACAACACGGAACTCCTCTCAGCGTTCAGCGGTAGGCGATTCGAAAGCATTTGTTAATTGATTCAGCCCCCTTAGGAATCGATGCCGAGGAGGTGTGTGTTTGCGGCAACGTCGATGCCGCAGGTGCCACAGTCTTTGGCGCGACTTTTCCCCATGCAGTTGTCCACCGCTTGCTTGTCCAATGGGTGGGGTTTTCCACCGGCGGCACAGCAACTGTTAACATCGATTGCAAGTCCAGATTGTGCGCTGATGGATTTTCCCGTTTTTGGCGATCATGCGAGGGGGCACGTTTGTTTGGGTAATAAATCCTTGCACGCTTCTTGCGAGTGCGGCTGTGGGCGGACGACTTTGCCCGGAATTGAAACAGCATCGATTGAAGGACTGCCCATGTTCGACCGTAGCAAAAGCGATGTCGCTGAAACCTCCGGCGTCTCCGTCATCTTGATCCTGACCGACGGGACCGAGTTGAAAGGGCGGCTCGCGGTTCCCGGTGGGCGCGGTCTGGCGGACATCCTCAACGGGACGATGCAGTTCGTGGAATTTGAAGAGTACGCGGGCGCGCGAACATTTCTGGCCAAGCACGCCATCGCGCAAATCCGACTGGCCACTCCGTCACGGGGTCAGGGTTTGCCGCGGATGCGCGATACCGACGGGTTCGATCCTTACGCGATCCTCGGGCTGCCCCTCGGCGCGCGTTTCGAGGACGTGCGCGACCGTTACGCGAGCGCCGAGCTGCCCGACGAGGTCAAGCGCTACCTCGAGGACGTGGCGCGACGGATCAACGCCGCCTTCTCGGCCCTCGAAGAACCGCATCAGCAGGCGCGCCAAAATCCTGTCCAGCGCCTTGCCCCGGTCTATTCATCGCCTGCGCGCTGACGTTGGTCTGACCGGCCGGCCGCGCTTCAAGCGACCGGCGCGCCGTCTCCCCGCGAGCCGTCAGCCGGCGGCGGTGGGTTTGTTGCGCCATTCGCTTTGCCGGCGACCTCACGCCAAGGCTTCGCCGTTACTTGCTCTTTCTCGTAGAGCTTGGTCAGGAACGCCGCGAGCCGTGGATCGGCGGGCGATATCCGGTCGTGCTTCTTCGCCTGGCGGTCCTGACTGCGGGTGGCCCATCCGGGCGCGCCGGGCTTCTTGATCCGGCGACCGTTGTAGATGAGCAGCGGATTGTCCGGGGCTTCGAGGTCCATTTCCTCCAAGAACGTCTCCCGCAGCGCGTAAAACGATTGCATGATTGAATCGCGCACCAGATCGCGCTCGTCGGCGGTGACGATGCGTCCAGGTGCCGGCTTCAGAGTCTGCAGTGCGCGGCGCATGTCGTGGAGCGGCGCATAAGGATAGAGCCCTATAAGGGCATCGGTCTCACCGACGTTTCGGTAGACCGCGCGCATGTTGTCCAGGCTCTCGGAGATCGCGCAGAAGGCGGCGAGGTACTGCTCCTGGCTCGGGCTATCGAGCTGGGTGTACGTGTAGAGCGTCGATTTCGCTTTGACGATGTTGCGCCATTCCTCCTTCAGCGCATTGAGGAACAGCGATCGCTTCTGGAAGACGTTCGCGAGGTACGCCGCAACGACGGTCACCAGCACCAGCGACATATCCTTGAGGTAGTCGTAGATGTCCTTGAGCAACTGCTCCACGGCAGTGCCAGCGAGCCCTGGGATGTGATCGGCGAGTTTGGCGACGATAGACACCACCAGCACGAGGCCGAGAATCCAATAGGCGCGCCGTAGCGTGCGCTTGAGCGACGACCGTGTCATGGGAACCTCGGAGTGCTGGCGCGAAATGGCCTGAAATGGCGATCAATCGACGGCGTGTGCCGTTGGATGGAGTGAGGGGCAAAATCCGGCCGAAAGTACGGCGACGATGGAGGGCGGCGTCAGCACTTCGACGGTGCCGGCGCTCGGCCGCTCGATCGGCGTGCCGTAGCCGGCGAAATCCCACGGCAGCAGCCAGCCCGCGAGCACCAGATGCGGCGCACCCTGCCAGCGCACGAACGCGCCGCCAGGGAGGCCTTCGATTGCCGCGTGAAAGGTCCGCTTCTCTTGGCCTTCGCCAGTGCGCTCGGCGTGGAGCACGAGATCCATGTCCTCGGCCATCGCCCGTCCGGCAGTGCCCTTGGTCTGAGCCCACAATCCGGCGAACCACAAGAAGTCCTGGCGGCGGCATTCGCCGCACGGCCGATGGCCAGCGGCCATTGCGGTCGCTTCATCGAGGAAGAACAGTTCGGTGTAGCGGCCAGGCCGCATGATCGCGCGATGGCGGCCGTTGAACTCGAGACGGCAGCAGATCCATTGCCGCGTGGCCCAGCGGCGCGCGCCAAGTGTCCGGTCGTCGCGATGGAACGCACCACCCCGATTGCCCATGACCGTGCCTCGTGCCGAGTGGGCGAGGATCGAGCCGTCCCCATATGTGCGGCGCCAGTAGCGCCGGGATACACGCAGGAACCCCAGAATGACCGAAGCCGCCGTCCATGTGAAGTCCGAGGAGCGCCCATTTGGTCGAATCGCCACCGTCACGGTCGACAACCAGCGCCGCCTCAACTGCCTGTCGAGCGCGACCATCGTCAGCCTTGGACAAGCGTTCACAAAACTGTCCGCCGACGACGGGCTGCGCGCCATCATCCTGACGGGGGCCGGCGACAAGGCGTTCATTGGCGGCGCGGATCTCAACGAACTCGGCGCTTGCTGCGCCGATTCCGTGCGCCTTTTTATCACGCGGCTGCATATGGCATGCCTTGCGATCCGCACCTGCCCGGTGCCGGTGATCGGCCGCGTCAATGGGTTCTGCCTCGGCGCCGGCCTGGAGGTCGCGGCGAGTTGTGACATGCGCGTGTCGTCCGACAACGCGATCTACGGGATGCCCGAGGTGCATATGGGCCTGCCGTCCGTGATCGAGGCGGCACTGCTGCCCGGTCTGATCGGTTGGGGCAAGACGCGCGAGATCCTCATCACCGGTGAGACCTTCGGCGCCGAGCCGGCGTTCACCATGGGTTTCGTTCAGAAGGTCGTGCCGGCCGCGGGGCTCGATGCGGCGGTCGACCATTGGCTGGATCTGATCGGACGGGCGACGCCCAAAGCGGTACGCAACCAGAAGGCCCTTATGAACCGCTGGGAGCGGGTGTCGGTCGAGGAAGGCGTCTACGCCGGCATCGATGCGATCTCGGAAGCCTACACTACCGGGGAACCGCAGGCGGCGATCAAAGCGTTTTTCGACGCCAAGAAGCACAAGGCGAAACACTGACGACGTTACATGAGGCGAGGCATTGACGGTGGCCCAGGTCGCACCTGCCACTGTTCTCCCACAGTGTTGCCGCTATAGTGCCCGCAATTAACCAAGCGCGCGTGTGAGCCGCAGGCGTCGCATCGTGCTCGAATGGTGGCGACGAAACGTGAGCAATCGACGATCCACGCCGCCAAGCGGCATGCACTTCCGGCGCGGATTGGGTCATCGCGCGTGTGCGGCAGCGATGATCGGGACGCTCCTGGCAGCGTCTCTGCCGGCGCCGGAACTTCGCGCCCAAGCCGCACCGGACACGACCACGTCGCCGCCAGCGACGCCCGCCCCGCCACCTGCGGCCCCGGCCGGCCCCGTTTCGCGCGCCGAGTATGAGCAGTGTCAGGCAGGCGACGAGGCCACCTTTCGGGCGGCGGTGTCGCGCGTGACTGAAGCGGCGC
>LNEA01000094.1 GCA_001464855.1 Rhizobiales bacterium Ga0077530 | reverse complement strand
TCACTCGCACCGAAGGGCGCCATCATCAAGCGCTCAGCCGCCACGCCGGAGCTGTTCGAGCGCACGGGCCGCGCGGTCGTCTTCACGTCGCTCGCGGATCTATCGGCGCGCGTGGACTCGCCGGACCTCGACGTGACCGCTGACGACTTCATGATCCTGCAAAACGCCGGCCCGAGTTCCGAGGCAGGCATGCCCGAAGCTGGATTTTTGCCGATCCCAAAAAAACTTCTCGCCGCCGGCGTCAAGGACATGGTCCGCATCTCCGACGCCCGCATGTCAGGCACCGCCTACGGTACCATCGTGTTGCATGTCGCGCCGGAAGCGGCAGCCGGTGGTCCCCTCGCGCTCGTGCGCACCGGCGACAAAATCAAGCTCTCGGTCAAGAGCCGCTCGATCGACCTTCTGGTCGATGCAGCCGAACTCGCCAAGCGCCGCAAAGCGTGGGAGCAGGAAAAGCAGCCGACCGCCACGCGCGGCTACGACCGCCTGTTCCGCGAGCGTGTGCTGCAAGCACCCGAAGGCTGTGATTTCGACTTCCTCGCCCCAGAGGCGTAACAGTCAGAGTGCGCGCCAGATCAGGATGGCGCCGCCGACGATGATTCCCGCTTCCAGGATGAGCGTGTGGACGCGGGCGGAGAAGCGGCGCACGCGCCGATCAGCAGCGAGATCAGCATCAGCTTGAGATCCAGGGCGCCGAAGCCGACGAACACGCCGGTTTTGACGAACCCGAGCAGGAATGAAATCGCTGCATCCGTAGCGATCACTTGCGGACCGACAAGCCCCGTCGCCATCAGCAGCGACAGCAGCATGACGCCACTGCCCGACGTACCGCCCATCATCAGGCCATAGCCGACGGATGCTACTCCGAGCCCACGCTCGCTGAGTTGCAGTTTCAAATGTTCGCAATAGCGGCGCAGCGGCACGAGCACGATCAGCATGACACCGATCAAGACCGCAGCGCCGTCCCCAGTGAGTCGGGTGTAGCCCCACGCGCTCAACGCGGCGAAGGGGAACGCCGCCAGCGTGACAATCACAACTTTGCGCAGATCGAGGAATTCACGGAAAGCAACCACGCGCGTGGCATTCGTGATGATGGCGCTAAGCGCAATGATCGGCACCACGGCGGGCGCACCGACCATCGGCACCAGCACCAGCGGCATCAAGAGCCCGGTGCCATATCCGGCCATCCCGCCGATGATCTGCGCGCAGAAGGCCGTCACGGCGACGAGCGCGAGCTCAGCCATCGTCAGGTCGGCAAGCATGGTTGCCTCGTCGGT
>LNEA01000093.1 GCA_001464855.1 Rhizobiales bacterium Ga0077530 | reverse complement strand
CGATGGCGGGGAATCTCAACGCCGCGGTGTCGACGGAGCTTTGCGATCCGATCAGCGGCTCGATCCCGCTGCGCTGCACATGGTGCGAAATCGAGAAAATCGCCGACTGACGTCGCGCACGCGCGGGCACGACTATTCGAAGTTGAGCTGCCACGATACGCCGTAGCGATCGCTGACCCAGGTGAAGCGTTTGCTGAAGCCGTAGTCGCCGATCGGCATCAGCACGTGCCCGCCGTCGCCTAGCGCTGCCGCGAGCCGATCGAGCTCGCTTTCCGAGGCGCACGTCACGAACAACGACGTTGACGGCGTGAACGTAAAGGCGTGCGAAACGGGGCTGTCGGTGCACATCACCATGAGGCCGCCAAGTTCGAAGAACGCCGTCATGACAGAGCCCTCCTTGCCCGGCACTTCGGCGCCATAGTGCTTGATGTCGACGATGCGGCTGTTCGGGATCAACGAGACATAGAAAGTGATGGCCTCCTCCGCCTTGCCTTCAAACATCAGAAACGGTTTGACCGTGGTGCTCATGTCGTTAAGCCTCCATGACGGGCGCTGAGTGATTGACTGCCCAATGGAACCACGATGAAGATGACGACAATGGGTCGATCCGCCAAGAGATATGAAGTCCGGCTGACGTCCAACGTACGATTCGGCGCTGCCGGGATTCATGTCAGTGGCGAGTATGGCGCGCCAGCGACGCGCGACCTCGCGGCAGAGGCGCGCCCGGCCGTCGTTCTGGCGTTCGGCGGCGCCTACCATCGTGGGTCCAAGGAAGACGACTCGTTCGAGGATGGCCGCAACACGCCGATCGCCGAATATTGCCGCCTGCTCGCGGGTCGGGGCTTCGTCTGCTTTTCGCTCGGCTATCGCTTGACGAGCGAAGATCCCGATCCAGGACCAAATCGCGTCTTGATCGACCCGGAAGGTGTCTCGCGGTCGCGCGTGGACCATGTGCGCAAGCTGTTGGGATTGGGGCCAGCGACGAACCGCATGATCGCCGACGGCATGGAAGCTGCCGCAGTCGATGTCGCTACGGGTGCGAGGTTCGTGCACGACAACGCGGCACGCTTCGGCGTCGACTCCGATCGTATCACGGCAGGCGGCTTTTCCGCCGGCGGGACATCGGCGCTCTATGCGGTGTTGGGCCATGGCGCACCGGCCAATGGCATCATCGCACTCTCGGGTCGGATGGAAGCGCCGGACATTCCGCGCCATATGCGCGACGGGAGCCAGCCTCCGATCCTCCAATTCGTCGCTGAGAATGACCTCGAGCACGTTGCACGGCTCACACCGATCATGCAGGCGCGATCGGCGGAGATCGGGCTCCGTCACAGAGTATTCCGTGTTCCGCGAGCGGGGCACTTCTATCCAAAATCCGCCGAGGTCGTGGACGCCGATGGCCGCACGTCAACGGTAGAAGCTGAAATCGTGGCGTTTCTCGGCAGCTTCTGAGTCCTGACAGTTCGGGTCAGGGTGCAGCGAGGCCAAGCGTGAGTTGCGTGGCCTGCGTCTCATCACGCTTCGAAAAACTCGACATCGTGACGCCAACCAGCCGAATGCCTTTGCTTAGCGGATAGACGGTGCGCACCAGTTGGATGCTTGCCGCGCGGAGATCGTCCTGCGAGCAGATGGCGAGATCGAACGTGCGGCTGCGGGTCGCCTGCTGGAAGTCGGCGTATTTGATTTTGACCGTCACCGTGCGCCCAAACGACTGCGTCTTCTCGCACCACGCCCACACGTCATCAGCCATGGCTTGAACTTCGGCCTCGACGGCGGCGGGATCGACGAGGTCGGTGGAGAATGTCGTCTCCGATCCCGAAGATTTGCGCGGCCGATCGGGCACGACGGCGCGATGGTCTTCGCCGCGCGCGAGACCGAAATACCACGGCCCAGACTTGCCAAAATTCTGCTGCAGGAAGGCGAGTGGCTGCTGCCTCAAGTCGGCGCCGGTAAAAATGCCGAGCCGGTTCATCTTCTCGGCGGTCTTCGGGCCGACCCCGTGGAAACGGCCGACTGCTAGATCCTCCACGAACGCCGCGCCCATGCCGGGAGGAATGACGAACTGGCCGTTGGGCTTGCGGTGGTCGGAAGCGAGTTTGGCGACCGGTTTCGGCCAGGATGCGGGCGCGGATCTCGGCAGCGGTTGCTGACGCCGTTGCGATACCGCGGCGGTTCTCGGTCACGTCGAGATAGGCTTCATCAAGCGACAGCGGTTCGATCAGCGCCGTGTAGTCGGCGAAGATCGCGCGGATCTGATGAGATACGGCGCGGTAGACCTCGAAGCGTGGCCGCACGAATATGAGATCAGGGCATTTGCGGAGCGCGGTGCTCGACGGCATCGCCGAGCGAACGCCAAACGTCCGCGCCTCGTAGCTTGCGGCGGCGACGACGCCGCGCTGCGCTCCATGCCCGACGGCCAGAGGCCGCCCACGCAGTGACGGGTCGTCGCGCTGCTCGACCGACGCATAGAAAGCGTCCATGTCCACGTGAATGATTTTGCGAACAGGCGGCTCAGTCATGGCAGGTGACATCTACCATGGTGGGAACGTAGAGTGAACTCATGTGTGTGTCTGTGCACCGATTCCTGATCGGGATAAGCGGGTGCACGAGATCGCGGCAGGGGGCGCACCGTGAGCATTCTGATTGTCGGCGCAGGACATGCCGGTGGCACCGTCGCAGCAAGCCTGCGCCAACTCGGCTGCGATGAGCCCATCACGATCGTCGGCGACGAGCCCTACCTCCCCTATCAGCGCCCGCCGCTATCGAAGGCGTGGCT
>LNEA01000092.1 GCA_001464855.1 Rhizobiales bacterium Ga0077530 | reverse complement strand
GCGCCGTGATCGGAATGACCATCAGGATGATGACCAGAGGTTCGAGCATGAATCCGGCGACGAAGACGATCAACAGGACGAGTGTCAGCAGCCCGTACTTGCCGACACCAAATTCCTGAAGGAAGCTCTGGATGAGCTGCAGACCACCGGAGCCGACGAAGACGGCGGCGAACATCTGACCACAGGCGACGATTGTCAGAATCATCGCCGTGATGCGAACCGTCCGCATCGCCGCGTCGCGCATCACCGCATAGGAGAAACGGCCGTAGGCGATCGCGAGAAGGACGGTGCCGAGGGCGCCGGTCGCGGAGGCCTCGGTCGGCGTCGCAATACCTGCCATCATCGAGCCGAGCACCGCGACGATGACAGCCAAGGGCGGTACCAGCACGACAGCGGTGAGCACCAGTTTCTGAGCGAGTTGCGGCTCATCGTCGGATTTCGGAACGCGAGGGCCGTCTTGAGGTCGGATCGTGCACCGCGCGACAATGTAGATGATATAGGACGTTGCCAGCATCAGGCCGGGGATGAACATTCCGAGCAGAATGCGGCCGACGTCGGCATTGACGGCGGGATGATGGTCCCGAGGGACCCACCGGCGCAGATGGTCCCAGAAATGAGCCCTTTGTTGTAGCCGTAGCGCAGCATGGGTGGGATCGCGAGTAGTCCGACCACCGTCTCTGTGGCGCCGACAACGCCGCTCGTGGCCGCAAAAATCACGCACATGACGACAGTGCCGACCGCGAGGCCGCCGGGTAAGCGCCGGATCCACATCTGGATGACGTCGAACAGCCGTCCGGCGATCCCGGTCTGCTCGAACATCGCGCCCATGAAGATGAACAAGGGCACGGCCGCGAGCACCTGAGCCGTCGCCGTTTCCTCGAGCTTCTGGATGCACTGATAGAGCAGGCCCTCGAAGCCGAATGAGCTGAGCCCGAAGACCACCGCCAGCGAAAGCATCGTCAGCGCTACCGGGAAGCCTGTCAGTATGGCCACCAGAAGTGCAGGAAACATCCAGAGTGGCGACATCGAGGAATCCTTCTGGCAATAGCGCGCGTGGATCTCGTGAGGATTGGTAGAGGAGATGCGGCGGAGGCAGCGGGAGAAGCAATTGATATGCGCGGCCGGGAGTACGGGCGGTGGGTAGCGGCGGGTCAGACGCCGTGATCACCGGTTTCGCTTGAATCGATCGGCCTGCCGGAGATCGCCGCAATGCGCTTCACGATTTCGGCGAAGATCTGGATCGTGAAAATTGCGAAGCCAAGAACGAGCACGACGCGGAAGGGCCACACGACGGGGTTCCAGCCGCCGGAGCCGGTTCGCTCGCCCGTTCGTAGGCCTTCGAGGAGGTAACCGAACAGTCCCCACGTGATCCAAGCGACGACCGGCAGGATGATCAGCGAGAGACCGATCAAGTCGACATAGTTCAGGTAGTGACGGGTTCGTTCGGTATAGAAGAGATCGACGCGCACATGGCTGTCGGTCGACATCGCGTAGGCGATCGACATGACGAACGCGCCGCCCATGAGGAATGCGTTGAGATCATTGCCCCAGGTGGTTGGTGCGTTGAAGGCGTATCTCAGCACTACGTCGTAGAGCATGAGTACGGCCAGAACGACGACGGTCAATGCGGCGAGCTTGCCGCAAAATCTGCTCAGCGCATCGATCGAGCGAACCAATTGCTTCATGGCCCGTCACTCCGCACTTCGGATTGCGTCAGGATCTATCGGCATGCCCGAGCCGTCCGACCCCGCCACGGGCGGGGCCGAACGAGCGCGGATCAGCGGAGTTCGCTGCGGTATTGCGATGCAGGCGCCCACTTCTTCACGAAGGCACGTTGGCTCTCGATGACTTTCTGGAACCAACCACCCTCCGCGGCGACGTACTTGTCCTCCCAGGCCTGCGTCGCCTTGGCGACACCGTCGATGTAGGATTGGTCAACACGGATGATCTCGGCGCCCGCCTCCTTCAGCTTGCCGAGGGCATCGACATCCAACATGTTGTTGGACATCCAGGAGTCGAGTGTCGCTTTCTTCGCGGCGGCTTCGAGCTGGGCCTGGGTGGTCGCATCGAACTGGGACCACAGGGTCTTGTCGATGATGCACTCGAGGACTGCGCCGGGCTGATGGACGCCCGGCAGGATCACGTATTTCGCGACCTTGTGGAAACCGAGCGGCAGGTTGATCCCAGGGGTCGCCCATTCGATCGCGTCGACGACACCACGCTCGAGGGCTGGGTACACTTCGGCGCCGGGAAGGATCACAGTCGATGCGCCGAGTGTCGTTGCGACCTCGGCCCATGCGCCGGATGTGCGGATTTTCAGGCCTTTCAGATCGTCGAGCGTCTTGATAGGTTTCCGCGAATGCATATGAATTTCGTCGGAGTGTGCGCCGCAGGGCAAGCCCACGACGCCGAATTTCTCGTCGCGCCACTGCCGCCACATCTGAATCCCGCCGCCTTCGTAGACCCAATGAATGAGGGCTTCGATCGACGGCGAGCCGACGTATCCGCCAAACAGCGCTGCGGTCTTGTCGATGCCCCAGTCATAGCCGGGCCACGTATGGCCAGCCTGCGCGACTTTCTTCTGTACCGACTCCGTGATTTTCAATGGGCTGCCGATGGTGCCGGCGGGGAAAACTTGGAAGGTGACTTTCTTGCCGGTCAGCGTCTCCGATTCTGTCGCGAAGCGCTTGGCGAACGTGTCGAAGTGAATACCGCCCGGCCATGAGGTCGCCATGCGAATATTCTGTTGCGCCGCCGCCGTTCCGGCCGACACGGCGATGGCGCCAGCGGTCACGGCGGCCAATTTCCAGTAGGACATTTGGACGTCTCCCTTTGATGTAGCAGGCATCGACGGATGCTGGGCGTCATGTGCAGTAGCCTGCACTTCAGCCTCACTTTGCTCGGGCGCTGTAGCGCCCGGCGTTAAGAGTGGGGCCGGCTCGTGCGATCTGGCAACACAATTTTGTGCGCTCCCACGTCGACCAGGGACGATAAACGCGACGCGAAATCGCATCCGCGGATCGGCGCTCGCTGGGAAGATGGTGTCGTTTGCCACCTGAGCGGGGCCCCCGCTTGGGGGAGCGATTGCGGTGCTACGGCTCATTGAATGGGCCGTTGTTTGTGTGCGGCGGAATCAAATTAAGCGCGCTGAAACCATCAGTTTCAATCCGTTAATCTGTATCACAGAATGCCGGCAGGGCTTTGCTCAATCAGTTAATTCGTTAGCGGTCATCCGCGGGGTTTGCGGTTCGCGCCACGTCGCACCGTGCATTTTGCGGCAGTGCGATAGCCGCTGCAGTCAGCCGACCGATCGATCGCTCATTCAGGCCGCAATCCGAATTCGTCAGCCGCAGCTTTGATGCTGGTGGTTGCTGCCACGTCGTCCTTGAAGACATCGAGAGCCTTCCGGACCGCTGCCGCCGCGACATCTCTCTCGCCAAGCACGACGCGCGAACGTATCAGGCGTGTCCAGCCCTCAATATCGCGCGGCGATCTCTCGAGCCGATCGGCGAGGCCATCCACCATCGCTCTGATGGCCGCGTTGGTCTCGTCGGGCGACACCGCGTCGTGCGTAGCGAGATCCTTGGAGGCGGCTCCATCGCGATGCTTCTCGTCACCGGGGGGGCTTTTTGCGACGGCGAGAACCGCCGCCTCCGAACGATCCTTGCCGGAGACTTTGGCCTTTGCCTCTTCATAAGCTTGTTTCAGTGCAGTGGAATTCGGGTCAAGCGTCATCGCTTTCGCGTAGGCGCTAGCAGCCTGGGCATAGTGCTCAGTGTGAAAATACGACCAGCCGAGCATCCGCCAACCCCTGATGTCGTCGGGCGAGGCTTCGAGCCGAGCCGCCAGCTTTTCGATCATCGTGCTCACGTCGGGCAGCATCTTGCCGGTGGTCGGTGCGGGCGCCTGATGTTCGGGGGCGATAGTACGGGTGTATTCCTTGAGCCGCGCAAGCGCGTCGTCTTGTGCGGGGGAACGCGACGAACCGGTCGGCTCCGGCGCATTGCCCCAATACGATGATGCCAAGCCGAAACCGGCAACGATGAGAAAGACCGCGGCAGCCGTCACTCCGATCCCGACGGGCCTACGATGCTCATTGTTGAATTTTGCATCCGCCGATCGCCGTCGAGAGAATGAGAATGTAAGAGCGCTCATGGTTTCACCTCGCATCGTTCGGCGTCGTGGGCGTCAGCGGCATTGCGCGATCGATCAAAACTTGCGGCGAACCTCGGTGCGGAAACCAAAGCTGTCCGGGCCGCCGTCGAGTATTTGGTACGTCGCATCGGCGCGGAACAGCCAGGCCTTCGTCAGCGGGATCTGATAGCGGACGCCGAAACCATACTGCGGGCGCGGCGTGCCGATGCCGTCGTCAGTGAAGGGCTGCACCGTGGCCACCTCGAAGAGAAGCTGCTGATCCAAGTTGAACAGATACTGCAGACCGATCGCACCGCCGTAGGCGCCGGAGGCGGTGTCGTCGAGCTTCGGATAGCCGGTCAACGCATCTGTCTCGAAGTTGATACCGACGTTCTTGAGAATGCCGGCGCCGTTGCCGTCGACCAGCGTCAGTGGGCTACCGAAGCCGACGAAGAAGTTGGCGTAAGGGATCAGCGTGCTGGGCAGGCGTGTCACCAAACTGTTTTCCGAGATGATGGCAAAGCCGTCGTCGTTGCGGCCGTTGCCGAAGTTCGCGAACACGCGCGTCGAGTTGGAAAGTGTGTTCGCGAAGCGTCGGGAGTAGGCGCCGGTGACGAAATGCGTGACCTGGCCATCGACTGGGCCATCGGTGCCCTGAATAAGTGCGTAGCCGGCTTCGATATAGCCGCCGAGCGCGTCGATGAAGGTGGTTGCGCCATAGAGATGGGCGTTGTGCTTGTGCGGCCCCAGCAGAGCGACGTTGTCGATGTTGTCGAACGCGGCGAAGAAGGTGGTGTCGAAGTTTGCGAAGCCGAGCTTCGCGGAGTTCTTTGCTGGAACGCTCACAGCGGCACCGAGGATCGCGTCGTTCGCCCAGATCCCGTTTTGCAGGAACAGAGGGAACAGGCCGACCGTGAACGGAAGGTCGAATCCGGCCTGTTTGCCGGTAAATCCGGAAAAGAGGGAACCGAAGTCACCTTCGAAGAACAGCGTCTGCGGGTTGAGATCGAATTCGCCGTTGAGCTTGCCATCGCCGTCGCCGCCGCCGAATTCGAAGCGGGTGAATTTGTTGTTCTTCTGGAGCGGTGTGAAGAAGGCGTGGATGCGCTCGGTGCCGGTGAATTTGAAGTCGACGTCGAGATTCAGCCGGGTCGCGATCTGCCCGATATCCCTGCCCTTGTTGCTGTTGTAGGCAACGGCCGTGCGCCAGTCGCCGTAGATCGAGAGACCCGGCAACAGTGGATTCAACTCGCCGAGGATCGTGCTGCTCGGCTCATAGGCGCCGGAGGTGTATTGCGGGCGTCCGAGTTCGAGCAACGGGCGGGGCGGATCAACTTCGGTTTTGGCACCGTAGATGTCGGCCTGCGCCTTGGAGTCGTACTTCACTTCGTAGAGCGGATCGGGACGGAACAGGTCTTCCTTGCTGTGCGTGCTTCCCCCTTTGGCCGCGGCCGGTTCAGCGGCGCTGTCGGATTTCTTATCTTTGAGCGGCACGTCTTTTGGGGCAGCTCCGACATACGATGGCCTCGGCCACAGTTTGCTGAGCCAGCCGCCGCTCTGCTCT
>LNEA01000091.1 GCA_001464855.1 Rhizobiales bacterium Ga0077530 | reverse complement strand
TTACCCGCAAAACAAAGTGCGGCGTCTGAATACGCTTCGCGGCACGCCCATTACAAATTTTACATTTATGTCGATCCTGAGCGCCTCCCCATGAGCTGGAGTCGGGATCGAATAGTCTCCGAGATCAAAAAGCGCGGCGTGCCTTGTTATCAGGGGAGCTGCCCGGAAATTTATCTTGAGAAAGCGTTCGACGCGACACCTTGGCGACCTCGACAGAGATTGCCGGTCGCACGCGATCTCGGTGACTCGAGCTTGATGTTTCTCGTCCATCCGACCCTGACCGGTGAGGAGGTTCGACGTACGGCCGAAGTGGCGGCCGAGGTTATTCGTTCCGCAACTTCATAGGAGACTGGCCGGTCTTTGCGGGATGGTGGGATATTTTTTAGGGGAAATTATGGGAGTGGGCTCCAAATTTCTGGAACATGCTTTCAACCTTAGCCGAAGGAAGAAGCGCCTCATCCTGTGTGTCATGGACTCGGTGCTTCTTACCATCAGCTTTGTGTTGGCCATGGCATTGCGGCTCGACAGCTTCACCTTGGCGTTGGCTGGCAGAGGTTGGCTTGCATTCTTCATTGTATTGCCGCTGACGATCGCCTTTTTCGGTTGGGTGGGAATGTATCGGGCGGTTATCCGCCACGTCGCAGGACACACGTTGCAGGTGATTGCGATCGGGCTCGGCGTCGCCGCAGCGTCACTCTTCACTCTCACGCAAGGGCTGAGCGTGCCCCTGCCGCGCTCGGTGCCGATCATCTATTGGCTAATCGGCACGCTGCTGCTCGGTGGCGCGCGCTTCGGGTTTAGGGGGATCTACCGCCAGAAGCGGGCAAGCGGCCGCACACCCGTTCTGATTTTCGGCGCTGGCAGATCGGGACAGCAGTTGCTTGCCTCGCTGCAGTGCGGCGGCGACTATGCGCCCGTCGCGTTCGTTGACGACGCGAGAGAGTTGCGTGGACGGGAGATCGGCGGCTGCCGCGTGTACTCGCCCAACCGCATCCAGAGTCTGATCGCTGAATACGAGATCAAGGTCGCTCTGCTCGCTATTCCGAGCGCGACGCGCCGGCAGCGCAAAACCATCATCGAGAACCTCTACGGCGTCGGGCTTTATGTGCGCACGATTCCCGGCATGGCGGAGATCATCTCGGGTCGCGCGCGTCTCGATGATATCCGCGAGATCGCCGTAGAAGACCTTCTAGGTCGCGACCTCATTCCGCCGGTTCAACAGCTGATGGACGCAAATATCCGCGGCAAGGTGGTTATGGTCACCGGCGCGGGCGGTTCAATCGGCAGCGAACTCTGCCGGCAGATCGTCCGTCAGTCGCCAGCGACGCTGGTTCTCCTCGACCTGTCGGAGTTCGCGCTCTACCAGATCGACCAGGAACTGCGAGAGATTCTCGCCGCCGAAGACTTGTCCATCACCATCGAAGTACTACTTGGCAGCGTTCTCGATAAGGCGATCGTCGTCAGCGCCCTCGCGCGCTTTTCCGTCGATACCATCTTCCACGCCGCCGCCTATAAGCATGTCCCTCTGGTCGAGCAGAACGTAATCCAGGGTGTGCGCAATAACGTCTATGGCACTCTCGTGCTTGCACAAGCAGCGATCCGGGCCGGCGTCGGCGCATTTGTGCTGATTTCCACCGACAAGGCGGTGCGACCGGCCAACGTCATGGGCGCCTCGAAGCGCATTGCCGAGCTGATCTGCCAAGCAGTCAGCAAGTTGGAAAGCGGCACGGTGTTTTCCATCGTCCGCTTCGGTAATGTGCTCGGCTCATCGGGATCGGTCATTCCGCTGTTCCGGCGGCAGATCGAGTCAGGTGGACCGATCACTGTGACTCACCCTGAGATCACCCGCTACTTCATGGCCATACCCGAGGCAGCTCAACTGGTCATCCAGGCTGGCGCCATGGCGCGCGGCGGCGACGTCTTCATCCTCGACATGGGTAACCCTGTACGCATTGTCGATCTTGCGGTCCGAATGGCGCGCCTGAGTGGACTTCGGCCGGTCATCGGTGAGGTTCGTGCCCAAAACAATGCGCGCCCACATGGCGAGATCGAAGTGAGCTACAGCGGATTGAGGCCAGGCGAAAAACTGTATGAGGAGCTTCTGGTGGACGCTCTTGCGGTGCCGACAGCGCATCCGCGTATTCTGACTGCCGTGGAAGCATCGCTGGGTTGGCCTGCTCTCGAGCCCATTTTGGAGCGGCTCAGCGCATCCTGCGACAGATATGATTTGAGCGCCATTCGAGAGCTGCTGAGAAGCCTACCTATCGGTTATCAGCCCGTGGATGAGATTGCAGATGCCACAAGCTAGGCATAACGGAACGCTGCCCCGGCGCGGGCGCAGCTTGCATAGTAGCGACGGCGGTCGGCAGTTCGGTCTGCGCCGATCACGCCGCGTTGCTGCGGTCCGACCAGCGATGGGCAGCGTGAGGCATGAGGTTGGCGGGACCGACGTTGACCGAAGCTAGCGGTACGACGCCACCGCCCTCAGAGCCGTCACTCGTGCAGACCCTGCGCGCGCTGCTTATTGAGCTGAGCCCGGAGCGGCGTCGGACGATGCTTCCGCTGCTGCTGATGATGCTCGCGGGCGCCTTCGCTGAGCTGTGCAACCTCGGCGCGCTGATCGCCTTCTTGTCGATCATCGCCGACCCGGCGCGAATCGAGCGGATCGGGGCGCTCGCATCAGTTCTCTCCTGGCTCGGAGGCGGAGATCAGCAGAACTTGGTCTATGTCTCGGCAGCCTTGTTCGCGATCACCATCATCCTCGCCGGCGGCATCCGGCTTTTGCTGGTCAGGGCGACACTGAAATTTGTCTTCGGCGTCGCCTATGAGATGGGTGTGCGCCTCTACCGCGACACGCTGCATCAGGAATATGTCTCACACACGCAGCGCAATTCCAGCGAGATCATCGCTGCTATCAACAAGGCCCATCTCGTGACGGAGGGGGTGTTGATGCCCCTGATGCAGGCCGCCATCGCCGTCGTACTCGCGACATTTATCATCGGCGGGCTGATATGGATCGATCCGCTAATCGCCGTCGCCTGCGGCGCGGTGCTGGCTTCGATCTACATAGTCACCTCGCTGCTCAGCCGGGCCCGCCTGCACCGAGCCAGCAGATTGCAGGCAAAAGCGCAAGGCACACGCATACAGGCAATGCAGGAGGGGTTAGGCGGCATCCGCGACGTACTGCTCGACCGCTCGCAGCCGGTCTTCCTCGAAGTGTACGAACGCGCCGAGCGCAACATGCGGGATGCGCGCTACTCGACCCAGTTTGCCGCGCAGTCGCCGCGCTTCATCGTCGAAGGTCTCGGCATGATCGTCGTCGCGGTAGTGGCGTGCATACTCAGCACTAGGCCCGCAGGGCTCGTCGCCGCTATTCCGACGCTTGGCGCGCTCGCACTCGGCGCGCAACGGCTACTGCCGATGCTGCAGATCATCTATATCGCCTGGGCGCTGACCACGGCGAGCCGGCAAGTGCTCGTCGACGTGGTGACGATGCTGAAGCGCCCGATTCCACCGCCTGGTCCTACAGGTAAGTCGCTTGCCTTCCGCGACGTGCTCGAGCTCGATCAGGTCGGCTACCGTTATGCTGGAGCCGACTGCACTGTGCTCGGTGGAATCAGCCTGACCATTCCTCGTGGCGCGCGCATCGGCATCGCCGGCCGGACCGGCAGCGGCAAGTCAACTCTGATGGACATTGTCATCGGCCTCCTCGAGCCGACCGACGGCGAGATCCGCGTGGACGGTGTCGCCCTCACCGCGGACAACCGGCGCGCATGGCAGCGCAACATCGCCCATGTGCCGCAGGCGATCTTTCTGTCCGACGCCAGCATCGCCGAGAACATCGCCTTCGGCGTGCGCGCGGCCGAGATCGATCTTGAGCGAGCGCGCCGCGCAGCGGAACAGGCCGAATTGGGCGAGGTGATCGCAGCCCTGCCCAACGGATACGCCACGCTGGTGGGAGAGCGTGGCATCCAACTATCCGGCGGGCAGCGCCAGCGGATCGGCATCGCGCGAGCGCTCTACAAGCGGGCGTCCGTGCTGGTGCTGGACGAGGCTACGAGCGCGCTCGACAACGAAACAGAGGCAGCGGTCATGCGGTCCGTCAACCGCCTCGACCGCAGTTTAACAGTGCTTATCATTGCCCACCGCCTATCGACGTTGCGGGGATGCGATCAGATCATCGTGCTGGAAGGTGGGAGAGTGGTTCATCGATACGACGATGAACATCTTTCGTTACTGGCCCACAGGTGAGTAGCGCACTCCACTATCGGCCTCCAGCATGTGATGTCGCTGCGTCAGTCATATCCAGAATTCCGTACACCCGCCTCCGTTGTGATGAGCCAATCTATTGGACCATCTAGGATTCACGAAGAGCCGGACAGAAGACGGTTCTCCAATCAGATAAAGTATGAAATGAGCTACCGACCCGACATCGATGGCCTCAGAGCAACTGCCGTGGTTGCTGTAATTCTCTGTCATGCCGGGATTCACTCCTTCTCTGGTGGATATGTTGGCGTAGACATCTTCTTCGTCATTTCTGGATTTTTGATCACGTCCATCATCAAGCGAGATATGATGGAAGCCAATTTTTCACTAGGCCGGTTCTATGAGCGCAGAGCGCGTCGCATACTTCCCGCGTTGATACTCGTTACAGCGGCAACGGTACCACTCGCATGGCTTTTGATGTTTCCGCACTTTTTTCTGAATTTCGCGCAGAGCATCGTGGCCACCCTGCTCTTCTCGAATAATCTATTGCTTGCCAGCACTGGAGGATACTGGGATCTCGAAGCAGATCTAAAACCATTTCTTCATACTTGGAGCTTGGGAGTCGAAGAGCAATTCTATGTCGTATTCCCCATAATCATGATAGTTCTGTGGGCAATGGGTCGCTCATGGCAGCTATCCACGATGGCGCTTCTTTGCGTTGCGAGCTTCATCGCCGCCGAAATAGGTCGGCATCTATCCCCGTCAACCAATTATTTTCTATCCACGTCACGTGCTTGGGAGTTACTGGTGGGCTGTCTGGCCGCCTATGTTCCGATACGCCCCCGCAAGTTCGACAACGCACTGTCTTTCGCGGGGCTCGCCGCAATTTTGGCCTCGATCGTGCTGTTTGACGAGAATACGCCGAGCCCGTCGCCGTACATCTTGTTGCCCGTGCTCGGCGCGGCCGCCATATTGCTCTTCAGTCGGAGCGGGACGATAGCCTATCGGGTTCTATCGTTTCCTGTATGCGTCGGTATCGGCCTCATTAGTTATTCCGCATACCTGTGGCACCAGCCGATCTTCGCCCTGAGCCGAGTGGCGTCTCTGGAACCGCCGAAGCCGTTACTTATGACCGGCCTGGCCCTCCTTTCTTTCGGGCTGGGACTGTTGAGCTGGAAATACGTTGAACAGCCGTTTCGCAATGATCGAAACGTTCCGCTGCAAAAATTGGTGTCGATCGGACTGCCTGTGTATCTCGTCATGATCGCCCTTGGATTGCTTGCGCATATAAACAATGGGTTCCCGAGCCACACCTTCCCGAAAGGGGGTGACGACGTTCGGAATTACGCGCAGTACAACGCTCGTGTTTTTAAATACCGAACCCAATCTTTTCCCAATAATGACTTGGCAAACGTTTTGGTCGTGGGAAACAGCGTGGGCAGAGATGCAGCTAATGTACTCATCGAGGGAGCAATTCTAGAATCGGAGACAAATCTGGCATATTGGCCGACAATTCCTGAGGACCTATGCCCGCGGAGATCGGAGCTCGAAAAACTGGCAGCAGAGGCTGATTTTATTATTATTCCTATTGCACCCGGAGGGAGCAATATTTTGGCGATCAGCCAGGGTGTCGATTGCGTGCGATCGATATCTCGCGCTGAAATCGTAATTTTTGGACCAAAGCACTTCGGTGCCAACATCAATCCCTACGCTTCGGTCTCTCACTATGAAAGGCAGCATGCCCGTTCCAAAGTGAGACCCGACGATGTCGCGTACAATTCCAAGCTGAAAGAGATTTTTTCTGGACAAACGTATATCGATCTTCTCGATTTACTCGGTCCAGACGGGAAAAAGGTGTCTGTATTCGACTCTGATGGCAATCCGTTGACGGCAGATCGGATTCACTTAACTAGGTACGGCGCCGTCTTTGTGGCCAAGCGATTTTTCGCCGCTCATCCGGCGCTAGCCAGACGGTTGAGGCTCTCGCCTTGAGATGCAGGCTGACTGGAACGGCGAGACCGCGCGCGCGAGCGCACATTTGGTAGAATTGCCGGTTGTCCAGAGCCGGCTCGAGGTTTCGTCGGCGATCGCGTGATCAATGCCAAAGGCGCGTTACGATCCCATGTTCAATTGTCGTTGCGCGCTATAGCAGCGATGGTCTCGGTGAACCGATAGACCTCTTCTTCGCTGTTGTAGTAGTGCGGGGACGCGCGCACGACCGTTGGCAGCGAACGCGTGATGGCGTCGAGGAGCGTGCTTGACGGCTGTGACGTCGTGACATTGATGCCCTGAGCCGCCAGCCTTGCCTTGACGTCGGAGGCGTCTACGCCCTGCACGGTGAATGTGACAATGGCCGCGCGCTCAGTCCCGAGATCCTTGATCTCAACATTCGGAATGCACATCAGCGCCTCGCGCATCATATCTGCGAGGAGGCGCGCCCGTGACATGATCGGATCGATGCCAATCGATAGTGCGTAGTCAATTGCGACGCCGAGGCCCAATCGGGCGGCGTAGTTGTTCTCCCAGGACTCAAACCGGCGCGCATCGGGCCGCAACTCATAGCGCTCCGGCGCAACCCATACCGCTCCGAAATGGTCAATGAGCGGCGGCTCGAGCCGCAGCATGAGTTCGCGGCGCACGTAGAGAAAGCCGGTGCCGCGCGGCCCGCGTAGAAATTTCCGCCCTGTTGCCGAGAGCATATCGCAGCGCAGCGTCCCGACATCGACCGGCATCTGACCGACGGCTTGGCACGCATCGAGAAGATAGAGAACGCCGGCCTTCCTCGCGATCTTCCCAACAGCGGCGGCTGGGTTCACAAGGCCACCGTTTGTCGGCACCCAGGTAATGGCAATTAGGCGTACGCGTTCGTCGATCATGCGCTCGAGTGAAGGCACGCACAGCGCACCGCTTGCATCATTCGGTATGACGTCGATCCTGGCACCTGTCTGCTTCGCGACTTGGAGGAACGCCACGTAGTTGGCGCCATACTCAGCCTGCGAGGTGAGTATGCGGTCGCCCGGCCGAAATCTGATGGCGTAGAAAGCCATCTGCCAAGCGATCGTCGCGTTCTCCATCAGCGCGATCTCATCAGACGATGCGCCAATGAGACGGGCAACGCTTGCGTAAACGCCATTGAGCCGATCCGCCTGCTCGCCAGCGGCCTCGTAGCCGCCGATTTCAGCCTCACGCCGGAGGTAGCCTGTCATGGCGTCCAGAACGGGCGTCGGCACTAGCGCCGCGCCAGCGTTGTTCAGATGGATGCGATGATTGACGCCGATCGTATCGGCACGCACGCGCTGGAGGTCGATTGTCATTGAGGCACTGCGGGACCGGCTATGAGCTTCTCTCTTGGCTTCTCCCACACGGGGAACAACCTGTCATCAGGTCACTGGTATTACCACTGCATCGTCGCCGACAGTCGCCTTGATATGCTCGACTGGTCCGAACCAGCCACGCCTGCCCCCATGCCGGCCGCACGTCATCAGCCCATCATCGCACTCGCCGTTGGTGCTTCCCGCGTGTCGGTCGATGACAAGGCGATGATCAATTGCCGCGCCGACGTAAACCAGCTCCTGCCGCTCAAATACAAATGGGCGTGGGAGAAGTACCTCGATGGCTGCAACAACCACTGGATGCCGACGGAAGTCTCCATGCAGGCCGACAACGCACCGAGCGACAGAGCGGCGGCCGAAGGCCGCCGTTTTTCAGTCCGCGCGATCGAGGTGGCTGCGGAACACACCGACGTGCACGAGTGCCGAGGCGGCCGAGCTCGGCCACAAATCCTCGGTGCGGAACGCGACGTCGTAGGTTGGCTCGTCGGCTGCCGACCCCCCGTGCGCGTGCGCGTCAGGGAATGGATAGGCTGGCGACTCGCTGACCACGACGCCTGGCTTGCCGCGGATATAGGTCAGCAACCCACAGAGACGCGCCAAGCCGCCAATGATCACGATAGCCGCCAGAATCGCGAACCGATCACTGTGCCGCTCTATCGCTGGAACTGTGGACGCAAATCACAAACCGATGCCGAGAAGCAGCCCGGAAAGATAGCGAATATGGCTGTCCAGGCCGACCTCACTCGCGTGACCCCTCATCGATGCGCCCTGCGCAATGCCCAACAGCCCGGCGCCTAGAGGCACGAGGCAGGCCACACCGATCGCCATTTGCAGAGCTCATCTTTCGATGTGCTTGCTCATGAGCCCTACTTTGTCGAACGCTCGGGCAAAAGCGGCGAATGAACTAGAGCATTTCCACTGCTTGTAGTCCTGCGCCACCGCATCGGCCGCTTTCATTGAACTCTGGGCCAGCCATCCGCGTTTGAGCTTACTGAGCTCAAGCTTGAGTTCATCACCGCTCGCTGTTCCCCGATGCACATTGGCCAAATCAAGGCCCATAACTTGCAGAACATCGGTCGAGAACACAGCGAATCCGTCATCCACTTCGAGTTTGCGATTGTTGGGCGAGAGCCTTCTCACCACGATATTGCCGCGAACGCTGTGCCAAGGATCGATCGGTCGGAATGTGCCCGCCGCGACATCGTCATAGCGAATTTGTCGATGCGCGCCTTTGTGCGCAAGCGTCCAGGCTGAGCCCACGAGCGCCTTCGCTTCGCGTACTACTGGAGCCCCACGCCAGTTCGCCACACCGACCCAGCGTGGTCGGCCGAGGCTGCCGGTGCCAGCGGTTCGCCGAGACGTTTTGATGATCAATTTGCTCTCAGGCATCCCGGCATCAATTGCTGCCAGAAACGCTGGAGGAGCAGCATTCGATCTCATCGAAGCGATCTTCTCCCAGAACTTCGAACGTGCCTTGTCGGAAACCACCAAGAGGTCGCGTAGCCAACGGCGGTCACGATCCAGCACAATTGGTGACGGCTCACTAAGCCCCTGCCGGTAGCCCTTCAGAATCGCTCCGGCTATCTCGCTTTCCGAAATCGGATGACGCCCGCGACCAAGTAGAGCGCTCGTGGACAGTCGCACGAGATCGAGCGTGAAGGGCATAGCAGCCGACTCGTCATAGTCGTTCACGCCCCATACCAAGCGACCATCGACATCGCGCCACGTGCCGTAGTTCTCGAAATGGATATCACCAACCGCGAGGACGGTCTTCGCGTCCGCCAAGTCAGGGCAGACGTCGAGTATGGTTTCGGCCCATCGCCAATAGGTGGCGCGAAGGAACGAGAATGCGCTCTCCTTCATCTTGTCGTGCTTTCGGGCAAGATCCTGCTTTACAAGATCGCCTTTGAGCTGCTCGCGAAGCCACGTGTCGTAGCGGCGCGTCGACTGTTGGATCGATGTCATGGAGAGCTGAGCCGCCACCGGTTACTTGGACGATGAGCCAAGCTACGCGCTGTCGTTCCTCGAAGGCAACTGGCTGATGCAAGCGAGCATCACGGCAGCGCCTGAATTTGGCGAACTAGTGCTGCGTTCGCTCTTGCTCCGAATACCGGATTGCCGAGGCGATCTCGCTGCGGGTAAGGCCAAGGTCCCGGAGCATCCG
>LNEA01000090.1 GCA_001464855.1 Rhizobiales bacterium Ga0077530 | reverse complement strand
CGCCAAGCCCAAAGCCACCATCCAGAACGGCAGACCGAGCAGGCGATCGAATGAGACGTTGTCGCCCTTATCGGGAATGACCGCTGCGATCCGCTCATTGAAATAGCCAAACGCCATGGCGCCTGCGATGCCGCCGAGGACGACGAACCAGGCGTCGCGATAACCGGCGCCGAGCTGCGCCATCGACGTTCCTGGGCAGGCGCCGGCAAGCGCGATACCCGCGCCGAGGATAAGGCCGCCGATGACGTCGGCACGGAACAGCAGCGGCTTGAGGTGCATCTTGACGCCGTAGACACCATTGAGGACCGCGAGCACGAGCAGTCCTGTCACGACGGCGGCCAGGAAGATCTTGAGCATCAGAAAGTTCCGGAGCTGCATCTGGCCGACGATGACGCCGGGCTCGAAGACGCGGGACTTTTCGAGCGCGAAGCCGAACACGACGCCGCTCGCGAGGCCGATCAGGACTGCAGTGAAAACCGACATGGGTGTCTCCTTAGCAAATGGGAGCTATCAGGCGCGCTTCATCAGCAGCGCAGTGAGAATGCCGCCAGCGAACATCGCCGCGACCGCGAGAGTCGAGCCGGCCGACAATTGCGCGATGCCGGAGATGCCGTGGCCGCTCGTGCAGCCGCCGGCGATGCGCGCGCCAAACAGCATGATGAAACCGGCAATGAACGCGATCGGCGCACGCGCGGTGAGTGAGCGAACGCCCATTGTCCGCGCCCAGACCGGCGAGATCGCCTGCCGCCGCGCGCCCGACAGACGCATGGACAGGAAGGCACCGATAGCGATTCCGACAACGATGGCCACCTGCCACCAATTCTTGGCGCCACTCATGTGGGTCGCGAAATATTTGATCCCGGCGGCGGCGGGATCGAAGAAGCTTGCGATGTGCGCGGCGACGGTGACGAACGAGGACGACGCCCCGAGCGCAGTATTCATAAAAAGAAACGTCGGGATCTGCAGCAGGCCGATCAGGATGCCGGCCGCGTAGGGCGACCACGCTTTTTGGTGCAGCAGGTGCATGACAAACCTCCAGTCGATGTTGCGGCACTTAAATATACGTACATTCGAATATACGAATTTGACTAAGATCAATTGGAGTGGGTGAGATGGCACGATGCCGCAGCCGTCGGCGCGGCCGCCCGCGATGCGCGAGTTGGCTGTAGCGCCCCCATTCGGAGCAAACATGAAACAGATCAAGGCGCTGACGTTCGATACCGGCGGTACGATCATCGACTGGCATGGCGGGCTATCGCGCGCGCTGGCCACAGCCGCAGGTCGCCGGGGGCTGACCGCCGATTGGGGGGCCGTCGTCAACGAGTATCGGCGGCGCTCGCTCGGCGCGATCGTCAACCAGCTCGGCCCGCGCTTCAATTTCGATGACGTTCACCGCGATCAGCTCGACCGCGTCGTGCAGGATATGGGTCTCGGCGCCCTCACCAAGGAGGACCGCGACGAGATCTGGAGGGCCTGGTTCACGCTCGATGTGTGGCCCGACTTCGTCGCTGGCCTCGATCGGCTTCGCGCGAAAATACCGTGCGTGTCGTTCACGCTGCTGACGCCGCGACTGGTCATCGACGTCTCACGCCACAACGGCGTCGTGTGGGACTGCATCGTGAGTTGCGAAATGATCGGCGTCTACAAGGTGCGCCCCGAGGCCTATCAGGCGACCGCCAAGCTGCTGCAGCTCAAGCCCGAAGAGATCCTCATGGTCGCGTGCCACAACTTCGATCTCGACGCGGCGCGCAAGGAAGGGTTCAAGACCTGCTTCGTGCGGCGGCCGCTCGAATGGGGGCCCGGCGGGCCGCCCGATCCCAATCCCAATCCAGGCTGCGATCTCGTCGTCGACACGTTCCCCGAACTGGCGGAACGGATGGGGTGTTGATGTGGCGTGACTACTTCCCCCTCTCCCCATTGGCTTCAATGGGGAGAGGGTAAGATTTTTGGCGGCCGAAGGCCGCGAGGTGAGAATGCCTCCGGGAGGGGTAAGACTCGTCGTGCGTGTCGGCGGAGATTAACGCGCCCGCTGCCCGAACAGCACGGCTTGCGCCTCTTTGTTTTCGGCAAGGTTGAAGTTCGACCGTAGCTCCTCGCCAATCTTGACCGCCTTGGCAACGGCCGGCCGTTCGCGGATACGCTGGAACCAGCGCTCGAGGTGCGGGAACTCTGCAAGGTCCTGCCCCTGGTTCTTGTAGGGTCGCACCCACGGATAGCTCGCCATGTCGGCGATCGAATACGTGTCCGCGAGAAAGTCCCGCGTGGCGAGGCGCGTGTTCATCACCCCGTAGAGGCGATTGACCTCGTTGGTATAGCGGTCGATGCCGTACTTGATCTTTTCCGGCGCGTAGTTGCGGAAATGGTGGGCCTGTCCGGCCATCGGGCCAAGACCGCCCATCTGCCAGAATAGCCATTCGTCGACAGCAACCCGCGCCCGCTCATCAGCGGGATAGAATTTGCCGGTCTTGCGGCCGAGGTACTGAAGGATGGCGCCCGATTCGAACACAGAGATTGGCTGGCCGCCGGGGCCATGAGGATCGACGATCGCCGGCATGCGATTATTTGGGCTGATCGCGAGGAACTCGGGCTTGATGTCGTAGGGCAGGCCGCACTCTTCGAGCATCATCGTAATCTTGTGCCCGTTGGGCGTCGGCCAGTAGTAGACCTCGATCGGACGTTGAGCCATGTGGAATCTCCGGATTGGACAGACGCGCGGCGAGCGTTGCTCGATCAGCGCTAAAGTTGGCGCGATGATAGTGGGTACTGCGCGACGCTCAAATGCACGGCTTTGTGAGATGGCGCCGCCACGCGAGGGGCAGCCAATCGCTCAGCGCAGATGCGGTGCGATCATCAGGCCGCCCTTGGTCCACAGCTCGTTGGTGCGCCGCTCCAGTTTCACCGTCGAGCGTGCGCCAAGATTGCGCTCGTACAACTCACCGTAGTTTCCGACCGATTTGATGATCTGATAGACCCAGTCGGGCTTGAGGCCGAGCGGCTTGCCGATATCGCCGCCGACGCCGAGCAGTCGGCGGATATCCAATTG
>LNEA01000089.1 GCA_001464855.1 Rhizobiales bacterium Ga0077530 | reverse complement strand
TGGCGACCGCGGCAAAAACTATCTTACATGTGCTTCGCTGCTGTCGTGCTCGACGCGGCGAGGACGGTCACCCGTCCGCTCGTCGGCGGCAGCGGCGGCGTCGAGTTCGGCGGCCGCTTCATCGCGAATAGCGACGGCGTGCTCGAGCTTTTCCCGCAGGTTGGCGACCGAGGTCCGCAGGTTGTCGCGGCGTTGTGCTGCCGCCCGGGCGAAGGTCGAGTAGGCGAAATGCTGCTCGTCACGCACCCCTGTACGCTCTTCCTCGCTGGCGATTTGCCGCTCGAGGTCAGCAGACATCTGCTCGAATTCCTGGATCATGTATTCGATGTCGGCGACCTTGCGCCGTTTCTCGTCAGCTTCGAAGCGTTTCAGCTTCAGCGCACCGTCGCGGGACTTCATGACCGTCTACCCCCTACTCATGGGCATCGGAAGACCTTGGTACTCAAGGTCCGTGATGCACGCTCTCGCCGGTTAGCTCAACTCAATTTTCATGCCAACTTTCGTGCGAGGTCCGGTGCCAAGTCCTTACCAGGCAATCAAACCGTATGCTCCGACGGCATATTACACGAGCCAGACCGCGAGGCGATCCCGGCTTTCAGCACGTGCCACCGCCCGCCAGAAAACATTCAAGAGGCCCGGTGCAACCACAGTATCCATCGAACGCATTAAGTTGCCGTTTCGCAACGCCTGAATCGGATCGGACTCTCGTGTGCCATTTTCGATCACTAGGCGAGCAATGGACGCTTCAGCAACCTGTGCAAATCATGTACTAACCAATTTAGGGGGTTGCATGTAGGGAAACAAGTCACGGCAACGGCTTGGTTAAACTACATGATTGAGTGGGGTTTCGCGCCTAGAGCGACATCTCTGATTGCTTGTGACTGGCCATGATGGCCTATCGCGCGCTGTATTGCTTCGCGCGGATCTTTGCTGCGACTGCATTCGCCGCGACGAGCCGAAGACTCGTCAGGTCTGCGAAGGTCGGTTGCTTTGGCAACACAACGTCGGTGTCTCAAAAATAGGTTCGGTGTAATTCAGTATTAGGTTTTGTTAACCTCTCGAAAGTAATGTGCAAGTCATGAACTTGCTGAGTGCAGATGCGTACTCTTCACAATTGGGGCAGCGGATCCTTAACAGGATCATGGAAGAGAGGTTGGCATGCGAGTCCTTCTCATAGAGGATGACAGCGCAACAGCGCAGAGCATCGAACTGATGCTTCAGTCGGAAGGCTTCAACGTATACACGACGAGTACGGGTGAAGAGGGCGTCGATCTCGGCAAGATTTATGATTACGACATCATATTGCTCGATATCAACTTGCCGGACATGAGCGGATACGAAGTGCTGAAGACGCTTCGGGTCAGCAAAGTGCAGACACCCATTCTCATCCTGTCCGGACTTGCAGGCATCGATGACAAGGTCAGGGGTCTCGGCTTCGGTGCCGACGACTATATGACCAAGCCGTTCCACAAGAACGAGCTGGTGGCGCGCATCCAGGCCATCGTCCGCCGGTCTAAGGGTCACGCGCAGTCCGTGATCGAAACCGGAGAGCTGCGGGTCAATCTCGACACCAAGACCGTCGAGGTAAACAGCCAGCGCGTTCATCTGACGGGCAAAGAATATCAAATGCTGGAGCTCCTTTCTCTTAGGAAGGGCACCACGCTGACCAAGGAAATGTTCCTCAACCACCTCTATGGTGGCATGGACGAGCCGGAACTGAAGATCATCGACGTCTTCATTTGCAAGCTGCGCAAGAAGTTGCAGACGGCGACCGGCGGTAAGCACTACATCGAGACTGTATGGGGCAGAGGATACGTGCTGCGCGAACCCGGTGACGGTAAGACTGTCGCCGCCTAACGCCGATCGCATGGCCTAGTGCCAACCTCGGCTGTGCGAACAGCGTACAGGGCGCCCTTCGTGGCGCCCTTTCGTGTTCCGGATTGGGGCCGCGCGCCTTGCTGGCAGGTGGCCTTTCTGCGATACTTGACCAGAACCTGCGGCTGAAACTGGCCGCTCCCCAAGGAGTCCTGAAGTATGGGTACGTTCAGCGTTTGGCATTGGTTGATCTTCCTGGTGATCGCCCTCCTCTTGTTTGGGGGCAGCGGCAAGATTTCGTCGATCATGGGTGACGTCGCCAAGGGCATCAAAAGCTTCAAAAAGGGCATGACCGAAGAGGAAGAGGTCGCCGCCACACCTGCGGATGGTCCCAAGAAGCTCGAAGGCAAGCCACCGGAGTCGCAGCCGATGAGCGGTGCGACAACCGGATCGCCGACCGGCACGAAGGTCGGATAGCACGCGCGGTGACCTCGGCTGCGACGCATGGTCCCGCAATGCCCTTGAACGCGGCGCCGGTCGTCGTGGTATGCCGGGGAATGTAGGGCCTCGGCGATCGCGCTCTGCCCTAGCTGTACTCCGCTGACCGAGTCCTGGTGCGGTGGTGCACAAGTCGGGCACGAGGCCGCGGCAAGATTTCATACAGGGTCTGCACCACAGAAGGCGGCCATGTTCGATCTCACGTCAGGGAAGCTGCTGCTGTTGGGTATCGTGGCCCTGATCGTGCTCGGGCCAAAGGATTTCCCGATCCTGCTGCGGACCATCGGCAAGTACATGGGGATCATCAAGCGCCAGGCCGACGAATTCCGCGACCAGTTCAATGAAGCGATCCGCGAGAGTGAGTTCGACCAGATCAAGAAGGACGTCGAGAACCTCGGGCAGGATCTCAATACGACGGTAAGTGAGACCCAGAGTAGCATCACAAAGCAGCTCGACAGCGTCAGTCGCGACTTCGACACTGTGCGCACCGACATCGACCAGCACCTCGCCGATCCGCTGAAACCATCACCGCACGCGGAGTCGTACGTACCGCTGGGGATCGATGAGCCGGTCCCTCCGCCGGCGACTGATGCTGTCGCTGACCTAGCGGCGCCGGCGAAATCCCCGGATCCCGATGCGCACGACGCTAATGGCATCCCGTTTGCGGCTCCCGATATGCCAGAGCCGGTGCGCGAGCACGCCGCGCTTCCCGCTGACCGGAGCATGAACGGCACGGGTGCTCACGCGGAGCCGGGTCGCGTGGCCCCAGAGCCGGCGTCGAAGAGCGGGGCCTGATCGCGCCATGACCGATACGCTCGATACCGCAGAGAAGAAGATCAGCGGGCCGGAGGTTGGCTCCGATGGCCAGGACGAGATCGATGCCTCGCGGGCGCCACTGATCGAACATCTGACGGAGCTGCGCACGCGTCTGATCTATTCGCTGATGGCGTTTTTCGGGATGTTCGTCGTCTGCTTCTTCTTTGCGAAGCCGATCTACAACGTTCTCGTATGGCCGTTCGTCCGCGTCGTCGGGGCGGATAAGGCGAAGTTGATTGCCACCCACTTCCTCGAGCAGCTCTACACGAACATCAAGTTGGCACTGTTCGGGGCCGCGTTCCTGTCATTCCCGGTGGTTGCCGTCCAGATCTACAAGTTCGTTGCCCCAGGTCTCTACAAACATGAGCGGGGCGCGTTCGTCCCTTATTTGATCGCAACGCCGGTGCTCTTTTTCATGGGCACCCTTGTCGTTTACTTCGTCGTATTGCCGTTGTTGATTCAGTTTTCTCTCGACATCACGCCCCAAGTCGGTGGCGACGGCAAAGCGACCATCGAATTGCTGCCGAAGGTCTCGGAATACCTGTCGTTGGTGATGACGCTGATCCTCGGCTTCGGGATCTGTTTCCAGCTTCCGGTCATCATGACCCTGCTCGCACGTGCGGGCATCTTCGGCTCGTCGGGCATGCGGAGTGCGCGGCGCTACGCGATTGTCGGCATTGCCGGTGCGTCCGCGGTGCTGTCGCCGCCCGACCCCTTCAGCATGCTGGCGATGATGCTGCCGACGATACTGCTCTATGAAGCATCGATCTGGATCGTCGATCGCGTCGAGAAGGCCGACAAGGCCAAGGCGGACAAAGACAAAGATAATACGGACGGCGAGGGCTGAACCCTCCCCAGTTCATGGACTGTCTCTGCAACTCAATTTGAGCAACGACGGGCACCTGCGCTCGAAAATTATTTCTGCCACCTGCGATGGGCTTGGCGGGAACCGCGATAGCACCGCGCCAAGATCCACGCGCGCTCGTCGCATCAAGCGCTCCAGCCTGCAACGGCCGCGGCGCAGTTGACGTGCGCGCTCATGAGAACAGCGCGGACAGCGAATTCCCCGAAAAAAGGGATACCGCAAGAACTTACGGTTATCAGAACCCGTTCGCGGATTGGAGCGGACGTGTAGCCCGATCTCGATTGATCGATGACTATCGACACTTCGCGGAAGGAGCTATTAACCAGACTTAGCGTCTATGACCAAAACTTTGTTAAGTCGTGATAAAAATGATACGGAAAAGTATTGCCGCATTCACCGCGTGCCTTAGATCCAAATTAAGACGGCTCGGGTAGTGTGAGCCAAGATCACGGAGAGTATCGCGTATCATGACCGACCAACAATTTAGAACGCGTTCGCGTTACGTCATCGGCCCGGATGGCAGCCCACTCACCGTGGCTGACCTGCCGCCCCGCGACACCAAGCGCTGGGTCATCCGCCGCAAGGCTGAGGTGGTTGCGGCAGTCCGCGGCGGCCTGCTCAGCCTCGAAGAGGCGTGTGAGCGCTACAAGCTGACCGTAGACGAGTTCCTTTCCTGGCAGCGCACCATCGACAAGCACGGCCTGCAGGGCCTGCGCGCGACGCGCCTGAAGGATTACCGGAACTAAGGACTTCGGCCCGGCAGAATGGCATGGGTACGGCGCGCCGAGAGATGCGCGCCAAGTGCCTTCAGCCAAACGAATTCTGTACGACAGCCACCTAGTCGCGCGCGGCCGGGTGGCTTTGTATTTTTAGATGGCGGAGCACGCCCGCTTTCTGCCGGTCTCAGCGGCCCCACCGGGTCATCCATACAAAGAATGCCGTGCTCACTCCGTAGGCTACCATTGCGATGGTGACGAGCAGGGCGAAGTCCATGAAGCCAGCGCCCAGCCGTTGGAGCACGACGCCGCCGGCCAGGACCACCAGCAGCCGGACCGTGCCGCCAAGAACGGGCCCCAGGATCCGTCCCGATCCTTGTGACGAAAAATAGAGGCAAAGCCCAAAGCCGTAAGCGGCAAAGCCAAAGCCGGCGACGCCCAGATATTCGTGCGCTGCGCGCTCGACCATCGGATCTTGAGTGAACAAGGTGGCCCAAAAATCGGGAAACAGTGCCGCGAGGCACCCGATCGTTCCGATGATGACCGCCGATGCGGTCGCGGCGATCCACGCCACCCGCCGGGCCCGTGGAACATCACCGGCGCCGATCGCCATGCCGACCATAGGCACGCTGGCGGCTCCGATCGAGAAGGCAATGGGTACCAGCAGTAACTCCAGGCGGACGCCGATGCCATAACCGGCGAGCGCGGTCGTTCCGAAACCAGCGACGAATTTTGCCAGCAGGACAACCGTCAAGATGGATTGCAGCGGCGAGAGGCAGGAAATCGCGCCGACCTTGAGGATATCCGAGAACAGCTCCCAGCGGAGGGGGATCCCGGTAAAGCCCAGGCGCAGCCGCGAGTGACGCGAACGCAGGTAGACCAGGAGCGTGATCGTTCCCGCGAGGAAGGCTATGATCTGCCCTGCGGCGACGCCGGCCAGCCCAAACTGGGGAATGTCACCGAAGCCGAGCCCAAGTAAGCCACCGAGTATGACTTGGAGCGTCGCGACACCGATCACCGTAGTCGATGGCACCCGCATGTTACCCGTGCCGCGGGCAATCGAGGCGAAGATGTTGAACAACCAGACAATGGTGGCGCCGGCAAAGAAGGTTCCGGAATACTTGAGTGCCAACGGCAACACAGCGCTGTCGCCGCCAAGAGCGCGATAGATGCTCGGGCCGCCAGACAGGAAAACGGTGGTGAAGAGCAGGCCGGCGATACAACCCACGATAAGCGCGTGAAGGGCCAAAGCTCGGGCACGCGCTTCATCTCGGGCGCCGAGGGCGCGGCTGATCGCTGAAGAGACGCCGCCGCCCATAGCGCCCGACGACATCATCTGCGTGAGCATGATCATCGGAAAAACCAGCGCCATCGCGGCGAGCGATTCCGTGCCGAGAAGGCCGATATAGGTGGTCTCCGCGACGGCAACGAGCGATTGGGTTCCGAGGGCGAGCAGGTTCGGCAGCGAAAGAGCCGCGAGTGTCGGCAGGATCGGTGCCGTCAGCAGCGGGCTGTAGACGGATGGGGGCGGCACGGAGCCCAATCGAGAGGGGGTGCGGTCAGACAATGCCTACCCTCGCTTGCGAGCCAATCGGTGAAATAATCCATCGGGAAAACATTGCACTGACAATGTGAATAGAGTGAGGTGTTTAAGCGAGAAACTGGACTAAGTCTATTCTTCCGCGTCGCGATAACCAACCAATCGTGAAGACGAAAGAATCGTTCAGCGTCAGGCTGCGCGCACCCTGTCCGATGCTTCAATCCGGGTCAATGTGACAGGACCGCTTTACCCTAATCGAACATTTCAGCGCCCAGCGAATTCGACGTTGCCAAGGTTAAGTCCCCTTAGATGTCGCCATGTTATTTCGGATGCTCTGGCTTGGCTGAGCGCTGAGGGCATCACGTGGTCGATACGATTCATCCCATTGTTTGCTCGACGTCGAATTGCTGCGCGTTGCTCTTCGCGATGTGCCTGGCACTTCACCTGCACACGCTCAGCGGACGCGGCGGAGCGAACAGTTATCGCTTCCAGATAAACCGGACCTTCAGTCTTGTCTGTCACACTGCGCCACGCTCGAGGGCAGGGTGACATGAGCCTCTACAGCATTGTCCGCACTGTGATCGGCGAAAAGGACGCTGCGCTCGACGAAAGCTCGAACGCGGAAAATTCAGCGGTGTGGGACTCGCTGAAGAACATGGAGCTGATTTTTGCGGTCGAGAGCGCCTATCGCGTGCGCTTCACAGTGAAGGAAGTCGCGCGACTGAAAAGCATCGGTGATCTCCGCCGGCTGCTTTTAGCCAAAGGTGCCAATGTCGAGGCGGTCGATCCGGTCCCGGAAGACCGCCACCGGACCGTAAGGGATGTGTTGGACGCAGGGGGATTGCGGCCGGCAGAGAGTTTGGGGGGAGTGTGCAGCTATGTCGAGTAAAGCCACCTTGACCATCGTGATTGCAGACGACGACGCCGATGACAGGATGCTCGTCGAGGACGCGTTTGCGGAGAGCCGCCTCGCCAATCCGCGCATCTATGTGGAGGACGGCGAGCAACTGCTCCAGTACCTGCGCGGTGAAGGCAAGTTCGCCGGCCAGCCACGCCGGTTGCCGGGACTGATCCTGCTGGACCTCAACATGCCACGGATGGATGGCCGCACGGCGCTCAAGCACATCAAGGCCGATCCCGAACTGCGGCGGATACCGGTTATCGTTCTCACCACCTCGAAGGCCGAGGAAGATATTCTGCGGACCTACGACCTGGGCGTCAGCTCCTTCATCACCAAGCCGGTGAGCTTCGAAGGCTTGGTCGACGTGGTCCGGACGCTCAATCATTACTGGATCGAGATCGTCGAATTGCCCGCGAGCGAAGTTGCGTAATCAGTGTTTTTTATATTGCCTGAGGCTGTTGGGTCATGACGCAAGCGACGGCAGAAAATGAGACCGTCGTCCTCCTGGTCGAGGACGATCGGGACGATTTTTTCCTGACGCAGGATGTGCTGCAGTCAGTGCCGAATCACAAGTATTCGGTGGTGTGGGCGGGCTCGTACGAGCGCGCCAATCTCGAGCTTTTGGAGCGCACCTACGACATCGCATTGGTCGACTATCGGATCGGCGAGCGCACGGGTCTCGAATTCATCCGCGAGGCCGGGCGTAAATTTCCCGACACGCCGATGATCCTGCTCACCGGAATCATCGATCCCCACATCGACCGCGCGGCTGAAGCTGCGGGTGCCGCGGATTTTCTCGAGAAAGGCGCGATCACCCCCGAGCTGCTCGACCGCTCGATCCGCTACGCCTGCAAGAACGCGCGCCGCCGCGCTATTCTCGATGCGGTCCTGTCGAATTCGGCTGCCGGCATCGTCGCCCTCGATCGTGCAGGCCTCCCGATCCTGTGGAACAAGCAGGCATTGCGGGCTCTCGCCATCGATCCCGATGCCCCACGCCCGATCTCATCACAGGATGTCCTCGAAGGGCTGGCGCGAATCCAGACCGACGGTCGTCTGCCCGATCATTTCTCGACCGGCACCGACAAGATCTTCGAGGCGCGCTTTGGCGTCGTGCCCGGTGATGGCCAGGTCATCGTGTTCCACGACATCACCCACCGAATGCACGCCGAAGAGTTGCTGCGAAAGTCTGTCGCCGAAGCCGAAGCGGCCAATATGGCCAAAACGAACTTCCTCGCGACGATGAGCCACGAGCTGCGGACACCTATGAATGGCGTGCTGGGTATGGCGCGCGTTCTCGCTGGCACGCCGCTTGACGGCGAGCAGAGCGGCTATCTCGACACGATCCGGAGTTCCGGCGAAGCTCTGCTCGGCATCATCAACGACGTCCTCGATCTGTCGAAGATCGAAGCCGGCCATATGGGCATCGAAAGCGTCGACTACGCAATCGGCGACCTCGCGCACGAGGTGACGATGCTACTGGCGCCGACGGCGCGCGCAAAGTCGATCGATCTTGCGACTTATGTCGATCCCACGCTCCCAGCTACAACCCGCGGCGATCCGCTGCGCGTCCGCCAGCTCATCACCAATCTGATCGGCAACGCGATCAAGTTCACCGATGAAGGCGGCGTTTCGCTGTGGATCGATCAGGTGCGTAGCGATAACGAGGGCTTCCTGCGGATCAAGGTCACCGACACCGGCATCGGCATTCCCGATGACAAGCGCGAGCGG
>LNEA01000088.1 GCA_001464855.1 Rhizobiales bacterium Ga0077530 | reverse complement strand
CGCGGCTACGTGAGCGCGGCCGGCGGGACGATCGAAGTTTTGCCGTGCGGTCCCAATGCGCTGCAGCGGCTCGGGTCAATCAAGTCCACCTGCATCGTTGTCGATTGCAGCGAGGAGCAATCGAGCAGGGATGAGATCGTCCGCCTCGTCGCCGGCAAAAGCTCTGCCCAGCAAGCGCCGTTCTTCATCGTCACAGACTCTGTTTCGCCGCTGGGTGGTCTCGATCTCGACGCCGACCTGCTGCTTTCCCGGCCCTTCGGCCAGCAGTCGTTCGAGCGCATCTGCAATCGCTTGCGCCGACGCGCGCCGGTTCAGGAGATCCGGCCATCGACAGCCGCGACTTCAGGCGTGCAGCGAAGCCTCAAGGTTCTGCTCGCCGAGGATAACGAACCCAATCAGCGCGTCGCCAGGGCGATCCTGCGCGGGGCGGGTTACGCCATCGACGTTGCGCAAAACGGCCACAAGGTCATCGAGCTCGTCGGCCAGAAGTCCTATGACGTCGTACTCATGGATGTGAACATGCCGTCGATGGACGGTCTCCAGGCCACGCAGATCCTGCGACAGACGGAGGCCGGTCGCGCACTACCGATCATCGGTCTGACTGCAAGCGTGATGGACGGCGACCGCCAACGCTGCCTCGAAGCCGGCATGAACGATCATCTGGCAAAGCCGATTGACTGGGATTGCCTGATCACACTGCTCAACCGCATGGAAGAAGAAATCCATGGCAGTTGTGCGCTGGCTTCATAAGCTACCGAAATAGATACATCGGGCTCGACCAGGCGCGGTGACCATCTTCCTGGGTGACACGCACGAAGAGACGCGTGTCGCGGCCTTTGGGCACAGCGATACGACGCGTGAGCTGCATACGTGTTTCGCTCATGGTCGGCGGCAAGCGCATCAGCATCACTGCGCGATCGAGTCCGCCGGCCGAAAAGACGTGCGGCTCGATGCCAAGGGCGCTGATCTCGCGCTCGCCGCGGCAGTGCGGTGTTTCGAAACTGATGGTGCCGGCACTACCCTTCGCGAGCCACATATCGATGCCCCCGAAGTTGCCGGTCGTAACGGCCTTCCAGGTCAGCCCATCCACTGAGCGGGTGCGGATGCCTCGATCGAGGTTCCAGTTGTTGAACATGCGCGCATCGGTCAGCGTCGTCCCGCTGAGCGCGAGGGTGCCATCCCACACGGTCGTGCGCGCTCGGCCGCGGTATTCGGCACCGGTGTAGATGAGCCGGACGCGCCCATCGAGATCCTTGGCGTCGTAGGTGCGGATGGTTTCAATGAGCTCCGGACCATCAAAGATATCGAGTCGCTCGATCGGCGCCGAACCCGCGACCTCGATATGCAACTCAATCTCGTCATCGGCGACGCGGGCGATGTCGCCCATGGTCATCCGGCGCGTCGATTCTGTCGCTGGATTGTCGAAGAGCGCGGGGTCGCGCGCATAGATGGTGGCGTTGCTGCGGCTCACGGCCTCGACCGACATCAGCAGCCGGTTGCCCGTGGTGCCGTAGTGATGGCGCCGGCGCATCGCCTCGAAGATGCCGTCGCGATCGAGACGCGGTGCGATGAAGCAGGTGAGGCCGCCCTGCGAGCCAAAGAATGAGGCGCCGGGATAGCACGCGCCCGGCCGTCCCTTGTGGCCATCCGAATTGCACACGACGCCGACGCGATACCCTTTGTCGAACGCGTCCCAGAGAATCCACTCGAACGTGCCCCACGCGGAGTGCACTTCGACCGCGGTCTCGAGCGTGCCGTCGTGAGCGTATTTGACGTCGGCATAGCGGCCGCCGACGTGGGCCATGACGACGCAATCCTTGCCCGTCAGCTTTTGGAATAGAGCTGCCGCGTCATGGGCGTCGGCGCCCTCGTCGGCCATGTCACCGCCTTCGGTGATCTGCGCGTGGCTCGAGCGGTGAATGGTTTCGCCTTCGCGGCGATACATCACGTTACGGTCGCCACCGACGGCGGTGTTGGCGCTCCATTCGTAGCCGGGGATGCACACGAACCTGTCGGGCTCGTCGAGTTCCGCTGAGATGGTGTTGAGATCACGCCAGAATTGGCCGGTAATCTGGAAATCATTGCCTTGATGACTCATCACATCCAGGTAGGCGCGATCGCGGCCGAACAGGAAATAGTCGCGCGCCGGGTTGGTGCCGAGCGTCTCGTCTGATTGCCCGTGCGTGTCGGCCCAGAAATGGAC
>LNEA01000087.1 GCA_001464855.1 Rhizobiales bacterium Ga0077530 | reverse complement strand
ACCGGCTGGGCGCAGGCGTCCAACACACCGCTGAAGTGGTACAAGAAGCACGTGCATGGCGGCGGCGTCAGGGCACCGCTCATCATGCACTGGCCCGGTCACATTCAGGAACCCGGTCAGATCAGGCACCAGTACCACCACGTCGTCGATATCGCGCCTACGGTGTACGACATCCTGAACATCAGCGCGCCCGAGGCGTTCGAAGGTGTCCCGCAACTGCCTGTTCACGGCACGCCGATGACCTACACATTCGAGACCCCGGAGGCGCCGACGAAAAAAGAGTCACAAATTTTTGAGCTGCTCGGCGATCGCGCGATTTGGAGTCGCGGATGGAAGGCCGTGGCGCATCACACTAAAGGCGATGACTTCGAGCGTGACATCTGGGAGCTCTATAAGCTCGACGATGACTTCGCCGAGATACATGACTTGGCGGCGACACAGCCGGACAAGCTGAAGGAGCTGCTGGAGCTTTGGTGGGATCAGGCAAAAGACTTCGACGTTCTTCCCCTGGACGACCGTGACTGGGAGCGCGCTGCCGAGCGCTTGAAAATGATGCCGGCCCTCGATTATGAGTTCCACGCCGGCATGTCGCGCATCGATCGTTTGACCTCTCCGGACATATCCGATCGCAGTTATCGGATCACAGCGTCGTTCGACGTCGCTGAGGCACCACTGGAAGGCGTCGTGCTGGCCTGGGGCAGTCATTTCGGTGGATTCGTGCTGTACCTGCAGAACGACCAAGCCTGTTACGAGTACGTCTATTCGGAATCGACGACCCACACGATCCGAGTTGACTGGCGTCCATCCGCTGGTCGAGCGCAGTTGGATCTGGACGTCGCGCGGTCGGGCAAGAATGCCGTACGCGTGACGCTCAGCGCCAACGGGCGCGAACTTGGAGCCGTGGACATACCAAAGACTTGGCCCACCCACGGCACGACTGCAGGCCTTAACTGCGGTCTCGATGCAGGCGCACCCGTGTCCTTCTCATACGACGCGCCGTTCCCGTTTACCGGTCACGATCTTCGCGTCGCCGTACGACTGGCAACCGACAGCCAGAGCGAGCACGGGGCCGCGTACAAGACCGTGCTCCGAGAGCAATAGTCGGAGTGCTGTGGTGCTGGACAGGCGCGACATTGGTCACGCTTTGCCGGCGATCGCAGTCTCGCGCGACGAACTGCTGCTGCCCTCAGTTCAAGTTGAGCCGAAAGGATTTGATCGCCGGTCTACTCGTCAGCTCATTGATCAAGGAAAGCAGCGGTGTGTTGGTCGGGCGGTAATCCGTGACGATCGGCCCGGCATCCTTCAGCGCTCGAAATTGAGTGGGATCATAGAAAGCTGCCAGCAACAGATCGTCGTCCGAAGCGAACGGGCCCCGCGCTTTGCGGAGTCGATCGAGCGCTGGCGCAATCAGCGCGCCTGGGCGCTCCGTGATCGGTTGCGCCCCGCGCGTGATCTTGTCGTATAGATTCTGATCGATCGGGCCGGCTATCTCGCCATAGCCGCCGCGAACGTAGAGCCGCACCTCATCTGGCACAGTGTCGTAGCGCTCTTTGCCCTTGTCGCGACCCACAACGTTCAGCACCGCCTGCGTGACGATGAACTGCGCGAACGGGCTCACGACGATGGGATAGCCAAGATCCTCGCGGACGTGCCACGCTTCCTCCAGGATATCGTCGAGCCGATGGCGCAGACCCATGGTCTCGAGCTGATAGGCAAGGTTCGAGACCATTCCGCCGGGACACTGGTGCTGAAAATGGAACTCGTCGTACTCGTTCGGCGTGCCAACGGGCTTGTCCTCCTGCTTGGCAATCACAGCGAGACGTTCCGCGACCTCCTTGATGGCCTCGAGATCGATGTTCACGTCGTGGCCACGTCGGCGCAGATTGGCGACCACGCGCTCCGTTGGCGCGTGTGAGACACCATTCGCCAGCGTCGATGTTGCCGTGTGCACGACGTCGACACCATACTTGACCGCCTGAAGCACGACGTACGGCGCCAGCCCTGAATTGCAGTGCGTGTGAATTTGAAGCGGCCTAGTTCCCAGCACTTTCTTGATCTCGGGCACAAGCGTCGCCACCCGCTCAGGCGTCAGTAGCCCGCTCGCATCTTTCAAGAAGATCGCGTCGACGCCGAGTTTGACGAGTTCCTGAGCCTTGCGGATGTAGTATGCGTCCGTGTGAACAGGGCTGAACGTGAACACGAGACCGCCCGCAACATAGAGTCCGTGCCGCTTACCGGCCTTGATCGGGAGCTCCAGATTGCGCATGTCGTTGAGGGCGTCATAGGGCGTATGGTAGCGCATCCCGTTCGCGGCAAACCGCTCTGCCGCCAGTTCAACGACATCGTCCGCAAAGAACTCGAAGGTGAACAGGCTCTGCCCGCGCGTGTGGATGATGAGCGGCGTCTCTTTGATCCAGGTCGAGAGCAGACGCATGCGCTCCCACGGATCTTCCCTCAAATAGCGCACGCAAACATCGAAGACGGCGCCACCGACGAGATCGATAGCCTCGAAACCGGCGCGATCAAGACGCGGGGCAATATCGCGCATCATCGCGGTGGTCATTCGCGTGGCCCAAAGGCATTGGTGTGCGTCTCGGAGCGTCACGTCGATGAGCTTGATCGTGCGAGTAGCCATCTGGAATCACGCCTCCGATCGATTGTGCTCGCGTCCTTACGGCGCGGAGTAGAGCCTTCAGCGGGCGTAGACCTTCGCCTATCAATATTCAAGACATAACGTCTCATAATTGATAGATCTCGGATGGGATGACTTCCCAGGCAAACATGCGAGGCGAAGATGCCGTCCGGATCGGATCCTTATTTTTCTGTGGCGGGGCTGAGCATCCTGATCGCCGGCGGCGCGGGAGGTCTGGGCGCGCCTTTGGCCAAAGCACTCTCAGCGCGCGGCGCTCGTGTGGTTGTAGCCGATATGGATGAGGGGCGAGCCGGAACGCTTGCCGACGAGCTGATCGCGGCAGGTGGTGAAGCGAGTTCCGTTCGGCTCGATGTGGTGGATGGCGCATCCTGCGCGGCGGCCGTCAACTTGACAGTGCGGCAGTACGGTCGCCTCGACGGTGTCGTCAATGCGAGCGGCATATACAGAGTTGCTCCAGCCCTCGAGCTCGCGGACGCCGAATGGGAGCGAACACTCGACATCAACGTCAGCGGGGCCTTCCGCCTAGCCAGAGAGGCGGGCCGAGTCATGGTCGAGCAACGCCATGGGAGCATTGTCTCTCTGGCGTCCGTCTCCAGCACTGTGGCGAACCCCAACTACGCAGCATATGCCGCCAGCAAGGCAGCAGTCGCTCACGTGACGCGGGTGCTTGCCGTGGAATGGGCGCGGCATGGTGTTCGCGTCAACGCCATCGGACCCGCCGTGACGCCAACGCCTTTAGCGGCGCCAATACTCGCGACGGAGTCGTCCCGCGCTTCCGCTCTTGCGCGTATTCCCATGGGACGCTTCGGCGCGCCGGACGATCTGGTCGCAGCGACAATTTTCCTGCTCTCGCAAGGAAGTTCGTTCGTGACCGGCCAAACGATCTACGTCGATGGCGGTCGTAGTATTAGCTGACGATCCACCCCGGCACGTTTGCTTTCGTCACAAAGCGCCAGCATCAAATTTCCTGATCCGTCAGCGCTTCGACGATGACAATCGGGCGGACGGATGCGTCCTCGCTGCTCAAGTCAACCGGGCCACCACCGTGGCCGATATAGGCGCCAAAGCCGATGCCCGGCATCCATGCGCCGCCCGTGAGATCGATCAAACTCACATCGCCGGACTGCGCACCTGCCACGCCCGCCGGCGTCACAACGCGCTCGCCCGCCGTCTTCAAGTTGACGGCAAAATGGGAGCGAATGACGGTCTTGTCTTTCGTCACGAGAAACATGCCGAAGCGAGAGAGCTTCATCATGAGGTGCGGCGCTGTTCCCGTATATGGGCGGACGACGTTGATCTTCAGATGCACGAGTCGTCCGAGAAGATAGCCGCCTTGGGCCTCGGGGACCGAGCCGTCGTACGTGCGGCGGCGAAAGATGCCGAATGGAGAGTTGGGCGGCACCATCGACAGTTCCTCGGCGTCGATGCACCCGGTGCAATTGACGACGGTAAGCTTGGGCGCGTTATGACGAACGAGCCCGGCGTTCGCGAGGCCGTCGACCGCAGGCAAAGTCGATCCCTGCATGTCCGTTTCAATCAAGATCGGGCCCTTGACCTGGCCGTCCTCGGACCGAACACTCAGAATCCTGAAGACGTGATGATCGAGATATGGACTGACCGTGCGGATGACACCCACCGC
>LNEA01000086.1 GCA_001464855.1 Rhizobiales bacterium Ga0077530 | reverse complement strand
GAGCCAATTATGGAGGCTCGGCGATGATCGCGCGAAGGCGAGCGCTGCAAGCAGAAGAAATGGTGCCGTTGGAACGAGCGGCAGCACGATGCCGACGATCCCGCAAGCGATCGAGAGAAAACCAAGAATGAGCCATAGGATGCGGGTTGGCATAGGACTTACGGTTCGCGTCGTTTCTTGTAGCGTCGATAAGATAACACGGAGCGCGCCACGGTCGCGCGCGAAGATCGTCGCGTCGCCGTCATGGGTGCACGACTGCGGCATCGGTGTACGCCGCGATAAGGCGCGAGATGCAAAGTTGCCGAGGAGCAATTTATGAGTACGAGTGCTGCGCAGATTCGCAGCTTCACCGGGCCGGCGCTTCTGAGCTACGGCTTCCGCCCGTTCTTCTTATTCGGAGCACTGTGGGCGGCTTTCGCCGTCGTTCTCTGGCTGCCCATGCTGAGCGGTCACCTTGACCTGCCGAGCTCGCTGTCCCCGATCGAATGGCACGTTCATGAGCTCATCTATGGCTACGTGCCAGCAATCGTTGCTGGGTTCTTGTTGACGGCCGTGCCGAACTGGACCGGGCGACTCCCGGTCGTCGGGACGCGACTGGCGATCCTATTTTGCTTCTGGATTGCCGGTAGAATTGCAATATTTTTCTCGGACTGGATTGGCGCCGGCCTCGCCGCAGCAGTCGACCTTTCCTTTCTTGCGATGCTGGGATTGGTGATCACGCGCGAAATCGTCGCGGGCAAAAGCCTGCACAATCTTAAAGTGCTTGCGGGTGTTGCACTGCTGCTGATTGGGAATGCGCTGTTTCATCTCGAGGCAGTCGCGGGTATCGGCGATGGCCACGGAACGCGCCTTGGGATAGCCGCGGCGATCCTTCTGATAATGCTGATTGGTGGCCGCATTATTCCAAGCTTTACCCGCAACTGGCTCGCCCGCCTCGGTCCGGGCCGCCTACCAGTTAACTTTGGGCGTTTTGACGTTATGGTCATGTTCGCCAGCGCCGCGGCACTCGCAAGTTGGGTCATAGCGGCACATCCCGCGGCGACGACGGGCCTTGCTCTCGCGGCGGCCGTCCTGAATGTCGCGAGGCTCGGACGCTGGGCTGGCGAGCGCACAGCCGCCGAGCCGCTCGTGCTGATACTGCACGTTGCCTACGCATTCGTTCCTGTGGGCTTCTTCCTGCTCGGGCTCGCAAGTCACCAGCCTGGAATTGTCGCGCCGTCGGGTGCATTGCACGCCTGGACCACCGGCGCGATCGGCGTCATGACGCTTGCGGTTATGACGCGCGCCAGCCTCGGCCACACAGGCCGCCCGCTGACTGCCACGCACTCGATTCTGTTCGTTTATATCGCTGCTGTCGCGGCAGCACTGTCGCGGATCGCGGCCGCCTTTGATGTCCTGCGGGAGCCGATGCTCTATCTGGCAGCGACTGCATGGATTTTGGCTTTCAGCGGGTTCGTCGTGATCTTCGCGCGACCGATGCTGCAGCGGAGAGGCGAAACGAGCTAGAAACGCGACGGAGCGGGTCCCCAAACTGGCATGCGGCTTGCGTCATGTTTTTTGCCAAAACGCAGCCATATCCTGACATTGTAACAGCAGCCTGCCACCAATACCGATCAACCGCAGTAGATGTCGGCTTGTCGGATGGACCGACGTTCGCGAGCAGCGAGAGACTGATGGGAACCCTGGCTGGGATAGATGTCCTTGGTATTGTACTTGCGAAACCGAAGATGCGTCACAGGCCTGATCCCTATGATGAGTGAACCCGTTGACGGCCGTCGACCCGATGCGGACAACCTGCTCGGCGGCAGCACGTACTGATCAAACATAAATTTGCTGCGGCTCGTCTCGCTGGGTCTCATTGAGGAGCGAATGCGCGAAGCCGCCGCGAGGTCGAATCCGCCAGCGCCTCGACAAACTCCGCGGCCGTTGTGTCTCTGCCCATGGCCACGGACTGGCCCGCAAAGAGTGGCGTCAGCTCTCCGTCTCCCGTCTGACCCAGAGGTGCAATCATGCTGTACTGCGCGGGGAAGGACACTGGTTCAAGGCCTGAGGCGATGAGGTCGTTAGCCAGCCTGTTCGTGATGTAACGGGCCGGTCTGCCCGTTATCATGTCGGTTACGATGGTCGAAGAGTCCTCAGCCCTGCGAAGCGCTGCTCGGTGCGCATCCAGAACATTGGCCTCCTCGCAGCGGAGGAATGCCGTACCAAGTTGTACCCCGCTGGCACCGAGCATGAAGGCAGCTGCGACTTGCCGACCATCTGAAATGCCACCGGCGGCAATCACGGGGACTTTGACGGCGTCGACTACTTGCGGCAGCAGTGCCATGAGCCCAGCTTGCGCCCCCATGGCCGCTCCGGAAAATGTGCCGCGATGTCCTCCGGCCTCAGTGCCCTGAGCGATAATTGCGTCCACGCCTCGATCCTCGAGAAATTTCGCTTCCCTTACGGTCGTAGCGCTGGAGATGATGAAGATGCCCGCGTTCTTGATGGCTTCAATCACGTCGGTCTGCGGCAATCCGAAATGGAAGCTTACCAGTTGGGGCTTGGCGCGCAGCAACATAGCGAGATGCTCGCGGCTGACCTCGCCTGCCTCTCCTTCGGGTTGCGGCACCGGGCCCAAATTGTGGGCGTCATAGTGAGTTTGCAGGTGTGCGCGCATCGCCGCGGTTGTTTCTTTGCTGATGCTCGGTTCCGGCCACAACGGGTAGTTGACGTTGAGGCTTCCGGGGCTCTGCTGACGAAACCCTGAGATGCGGCGCTCGGCATCCTCTGCCGCGAATCCCCACATACCCAGACCGCCGAGGCCGCCAGCATTGCTCACGGCCGCCGCCAATGCTGGCGTGCTGAGCCATCCCATCGGTGCTTGAAGAATAGGCCAGCGGATGTTCAGCCGTTCACTAAGTGCATTGCGGGGCCACATGGAGCTCCTCCGATCTGCGCTCGCCCTCCGGGAGTCTATCTTCGCTGGCTTGGCGAATGAAGTTTATTCGCAGCCGCTGTTACCTGTGAACGGTCCTGGTCCGAGCAGTGCCGTGCGCGTCTAATCATTAAGCAACCAGCTTGATACCGCGAATGACCGGATTGCCGTCGTTGGCATCGACCTCGAGACCGGCCTTGTCGCATAACGCGGCCAACCGATCTCACGGCACCAACGCAGATAAGCCTCTCTGATTTGCCGGGCGGGGGTCGCACCTTCGGGATCGGGCTGCATTGCCTCAACAGCGAACTTCGCGACGTGGGCCAGACCATCGCGAGGAGCCGCGATCAGCCGCTGTTCTGCCGGCTGTACCACCCCCGGTGTATCGATCGAGACGGCGTCCGGTGCCGCAGGCTCGGGGGCACGGACGCGACCGTGAGCTCCGAAGGCGAGCAGCGCGGCTCCCAGCCCGTTGATCGCCAGGGACGCGAGGCCGGCAGCAGTAAGGTCGAGCGCCCATGCTGGGAGCCCCAGGCGGGCCGCCAGCGGGCTCGAACTTTGCGGCAGCCCGATCGCCGCTAGTTCGGCCCGCGCGGCCTCTGCGGCCATCCCAGCGCGTTCCCGGGCGGCATTCTGTTCGACGATGGCAGCGTCCACGTCGCGCTGGGCTGCGTCCACCTGCCCCTGCAGCAAGGCCCGGTCGACGACAGCGCGATCTGCAGCGGCCTTGGCGGCAAGAGCTCGCTCGAGGCGATCGCTCCGATGTGTAGAGGCTAGTGCGGCCTCGGCCATATCCACGCGCCGCGCGGCGGTCCCGCGGAGCTCCACAGCATCCCGGATGAGCACCTGGGCCGCTTCCCGCGTGCTCACGATACGCTCGCCAGTCAGGATGAGGGCGTAGAGCTCGCCGCACATCATGCTAAAGGCGATTGCCAAGGCGATGGCAGGACGGCCGACCGACCACGCGGCCCCGACGCACAACGCACCGACGATCAGCCCACCGGCGACGGCGAGCGTGATGACGCCGTAGGGCGATGTGAAGCCCGCGTCGACATGGGCGAGTGACGCATAGGCGGCAGCTGCGACTAATGCGTTGCCCGAAATGATGGCGAGGGCCCGAAGGAACATTAGCTCCCCTCAACCGCGACTGCCTCGCGCTGGGCCAGCTCGTGGATGGCGCGATCGTAGATATCGGCCATCGAGCAGCCCAGCTGCGAAGCAAGCTTGTTATGGAGCGCGCGCGTCGCAGGGGTGGCCCGAAAGTTCATCTGCTCGGATCGCAACAGCGGGCGGCGTGCCGCCCGTTCGGCGACGGTCCTATTGGCCTTGCGCTCGGCCTGCTTGCGACGCTCAACCGCTTTGGGGGCGGCCGACTTGCGTGTCGCGAAAATCGCGGCGAACTGGTCGAGGCTGTCGTCATCTTCTTCGATGTGATTGATCATCGGCGCGCCCTTGCCTTCTTCTTAGCGGCCGCGATTGTTGCGGCCTTGATCTCTCGCCAGAGCGCATCGATCTCCGAGGCCGCAGCTTTGTCCCGGCCGGCGTTGACCTCGGCGGCCGACTTGCCCGCGTTGAGCCCAACCACGTAGCTCTGACGCTGGTGAACAATGGTCCCGGCCACCGGTGCCTTCTGCCCGGTCAGCATGGCCTGCGCTTGGTTGCCTGACTTCCCACTGGATGGCACCGCGCTCAAAACGATGAGGTGGGGCACGCCGGACGCTTCAGCCATCGCAAGGACGTCGGTCGTCGCCATGAGGTCCACCAAACTCGCTCGAGCCGGCACGATCGCGAACGTGGCCACAGACAGGGCTTGTTCCATGCACAGCAGAAGCGCTGGGGGCTTTCCGACCATATGGCAATCGCCGAAAACGAGGGGGGCTTGCCCGCCGATTTCGTGCCTCGGGAGGTGTCTCTATCACCGGCATGCACTTGTCGGCGCCGTAACTGCGAGAGTGCGCCGGCTAAGACGGGGGGGCATCCCTGCGAGCCGTAGTTATCGGCGTTTGCCGTCGGCGGGCAGGCGGGATACCGTCAGATGGTCGAAATGCTACCTCGGGTATGTCGGCCAATAGCGGCCAGCGCATCGCACGCTGACCTCGCACAGGGAGGACGCAATGGACAGACGCCGATTCGTCGCTGGTTCTGCTGCAACTGCTGCAACTGCTGCAACTGCTGCGGCCCTTGCGGCTCCCCCCGCGTGGTCGCAGGAAGTTTATCCCTCTCGGCCCGTTAGCTTCATCAACCCGTTTCCGCCTGGCGGCGCTGCCGACGTTGTCGCCCGGCCGCTAGCGGCCGTGCTGGAGCCGATCCTCAAGCAGCCGATGGTGATAGAGACCAAGGCAGGTGCTGCCGGCCAGGTCGGCGCTCAGTTTGCCGCCGCCGCCAAGCCCGACGGCTATACGCTGCTGATCCATATTGTTTCGATCTCCGGGTTCGCTGAGGTCGACCGCCTCTATGGCCGTCAGGTCAAGTTCACCAACGACGACTTCATCCCGATCGCGCGCTTCATCGCCGACCCGATGGTGCTGGTCGTCAACGATCAGCAGCCATTCAAGACCCTCAAGGAATTCACCGATGCCGCCAAGGCCAAGACGAACGATCTGATCTTTTCCTCATCGGGTCTGCACGGCGCCTTGCATCTGCCGATGGCCCTGTTCCTTAAAGCGGCCGGGGTGGACATGAAGCACCTGCCAACCAACGGCGGCGGCCCGGCGCTTACAGCCATTCTGGGAAACAACAGCCAGGTGCTGTGTTCGTCCATCGCTGCCGCCAACGTGCACCTCCGTTCCGGCAAGCTGCGGGCACTGGCGTGTTTCGGGGCGCAACGCGCGCCGGCCCTGCCGGACGTCCCGACCATGAAGGAACTCGGCTACAATATCGAGTTCTACCTATGGGTGGGCATGTTCGCGCCCAAAGCCACGCCGGAGAATGTCATCACCACTATGCGCCAGGCTTCCAAACAGGCCGCATCCGATGACAAGTTCGTGCGGGCCATGAAGAATCTCGGCCAGGATGTGGCCTACCTCGACCAGCCCGACTTCAAGGCCTTCTGGGACGCCGACGCCAAGCGCGTCCAGGAAGCGGTCCGTACGATCGGCAAGGTGTGAGGCAATCGCTGGCCGCTCACGAGGCCCGTACGGGGGCAAACGCGTGAACCTGCGTAGAGATCACGTCGCCGGTGGCGCCTTCGTCCTTGCCGGCGTGGTGGTCGGCATTCTGAGCTTCGACCTGCCGTTCGGCACCCTCGCCTCTCCGGGTGCCGGCATGCTGCCCATGCTGCTCATTGGGTACCTGACGGTATTCGGTGCCGTGTTGTTTGTGCGCGCGAACGAGAGCCCGCCTCTAGCCTCTATCGACTGGAGCGATTTCCGGCATGCCTTGCCGGTCGTTGCCGTGGCCGCGGTAGCTGTGACCGCCTACACCCGGCTCGGATTCTTGATCACCATTCCGCTGATGCTGTTTTTCCTGACCTTTGTCGTGGAGCGCCGCCCGCTATTGCCGGCAGCCGCCTTTAGCATCGGCGTCAGTGCCATCTCGTATACTTTGTTCGGACTGCTGCTTAAGATCCCGCTGCCGCGCGGCATTCTGGGATTCTAGAGCATGGAAATCTTCGACAACCTGCTGCTGGGATTCTCGGTTGCCTTCCGCCCGGACGTGCTCATCTACGCCTTCCTGGGCTGCCTGGTGGGCACGCTGGTCGGCATGCTGCCCGGTATCGGCCCGCTGGCGGGCATTTCCATATTGCTGCCGGTCACCTTCGGCCTCGATGCCACCAAAGCCATCGTCATGCTGGCCGGCATCTACTATGGCTCGCAGTACGGCGGCTCCACCACCTCAATCCTGATGCGCATCCCGGGCGAGGCGGCCTCCGTCATGACCTGCATCGACGGCTACGCCATGGCCAGAAAAGGTCGCGCCGGTGCCGCACTTGCTATCGCTGCGGTCGGCTCGTTCGTCGCCGGCACATTCGGCGTGATCATGCTGACGTTGGTGGCGCCGCCGCTGGCGAACTTCGCCCTGCGCTTCGGTCCGCCAGAGTACACGGCGCTCCTCGTTCTCGGCCTCGTGTTTCTAGCCTATATGTCGACCACCTCGCTGGCCCGGACCCTGATCATGGCGTGCGTCGGGCTGCTCCTCGGATGCATCGGCATCGACGTCATGAGCGGACACTTCCGCTACGCCTTCGACATCAAGGAACTAGGCGACGGCATCGGTCTCGTGCCGGTTGCTGTCGGGCTGTTCGGCCTCGGCGAGATCCTGTCGACGCCGAGCAAGACCGTCGTCGGCAAGGTGGTCCCGCCCCGCTTCGCCGAACTGATGCCGAGCCGTCAGGAGTGGCGTCAGTCGGTCATGCCGGTCGCGCGCGGGTCGGTGCTCGGGTTTGTCGTTGGCATCGTTCCGGGCTCCGCCCATATCATCGCCAGTTTTCTTTCCTACGCGGTCGAAAAGCGCGTCTCTAAGACGCCGGAGGAATTCGGCAAAGGCGCCGTGGCAGGGGTCGCCGGGCCGGAGTCGGCCAACAACGCCGCCTCGACCGGGGCCTTCGTGCCTATGCTGGCGCTAGGCCTGCCGACCGGGCCAGTGACAGCCGTGCTGATGGCAGCTCTCCTGATCCACGGCGTCCCGCCCGGCCCCCAGCTCGTCACTGAGCATCCGCAGGTGTTCTGGGGTTTCATCGCTTCCATGTACGTGGGCAATCTGATGCTGCTGGCCCTCAACCTGCCGCTGGTCGGACTGTTCGTGCGCGTGCTGCAGATCCCCTACGCCTACCTCTACCCGCTGATCATCATGTTCTGCATTGTCGGCGTGTACCTGGTGAACAATTCGATCGTCGACGTCTGGATCATGCTGATCATGGGCCTGGTCGGTTATGCCCTGCGCAAGTTCCACTTCGATCCGGCACCGCTGGTGCTGGGGCTGGTCATCGCGCCTACCTTCGAACTCAGCCTGCGCCAGTCGCTCGTCATGTCGAGTGGTAACTGGACCATCTTTTTCACCCGGCCGATTGCCGGGGTGCTGTTCGCCATCTGCGGCGTGCTGCTGGCGCTGTCGGCCCTCTCATGGCTGCGGCAGAAGGACTGGCGCGAGAGGCTGGCGGAAACAGAAACGGGCAAAAAGTAGTCTCGAAGCTTGCGTCCAGCGCCAGGAATGACTCAACACTCTGTGCTATTCACCTCCGCGCCTGGGTCATCTCCGTGGAGTGCCGACGTTGAGTTCGTCGATGACTCCAGGGGGACCGGCAGTCGGCCCAGATGATCTTCGTTCCGCATCGGCTAGCACATCGACAGCCTAGCCTGTGGCGGTCGTCGAGATTTTGAAGGCGTTCGTCTCCGCTCGACCGTGGTGGGCCCTTGAGTTGGCCCCGTCGCATGGCATGATGCAGGTAAGCGGCGCGCATCGTCGCCGAACCGCGGAAGGGTTTCCCATGCTCGACATCATCATTAGGGGCGGCGACGTCGTCACCCCGCAGGGGCTGGCGAAGGCCGACGTCGGCATCAGCGGCGAGACGATCGCGGCCATCGCGGCGCCGTGTGTGCTCGATGGTGCCACCGCTACCCGCATGATCGACGCGACGGGGCGCATCGTGATGCCGGGCGGCATCGATCCGCACGTCCACATGCACCATCCGTTCAGCACGCCCGAGGGAGAGACGCTCTACACGCGCGGGCCCGATCATGTCGGCATGTCGGCGCTCTACGGCGGGACAACGACGCTGATCGACTTCGCGTATGTGAGCTCTGCGGCAACGGTCCGCGCCGGCATCGAAGCGCGCGATGCTCAGTTCGTCGGCACAGCGTCGTGCGATTTCGCCTACCACCTCATGCTGCAGTCCGAGCCACCGGAGTCGATCATCGCTGAACTCGGCGAGGCGATCCAGGCGGGTTATCCGACCGTCAAGATTTTCACCACCAACATCCTGCCGCAGCGCAAGGATCGCATGATCGATCTCGGCGACATGTGGGAGATCTTCAAGGTTCTCGCGAAGGAGGGCGGCCTCGGCGTTATCCATGCCGAGGACAACGACCTCGTCATGCACATGTACGCGAAGTTGATCCGCGAGGGCCGCGCGGGCTTCGAGAACATGGCCGAAGTGCACAGCCAGCTCTCAGAGGACATCAGCTTCCGTCGCGTCATTCGCCTCGCCGAGAGCGTGCCGGGCTGCGCGCTCTACATGATGCACGTGTCGGCAGCGACGGGCGTAGCGGCGATCCGCGAGGCGCGCGCGAAGGGCCTGCCTATCTACGGCGAGAGCCTGCACCAGTACATGCTCTACACCGCCGACGACTACAAACGCCCGAATGGCCAGATCTACCACACGTATCCGTCGCTGAAGACTAAAGCCGATCAGCAGGCGCTGTGGGACGGTGCCGCCGACGGCTCGATCAATTGCGTCGCAACGGATGATCTCTGCTGCACGCTGCGCGAAAAGACGCTCGGCCGCCGAATCGATGACACGACCGGCGGCAATTCGGGAATCGAGCCCCGCCTTGCGGTCATGTACACCGAGATGGTGGTGAAGCGCGGCTACTCGCTACCGCGCTATGTCGATCTCGTCTCGACTCATGCGGCCAAGATCATGGGCCTCTATCCGCGCAAGGGCGCCATCGCCATCGGCAGTGATGCCGACATCACCATCCTCGATCCGACGCGGCGCGGCCGTATCACCGCCGCCGATCTCCATCAGACCGACTACACGCCGTGGGAGGGACACGAGATTCACGCCTGGCCGGTGCTGACGATGCTGCGGGGCGTCGTGAAGGTCGAGGATGGGCGCTACATCGGCAAAGCCGGCGACGGGCAGTTTCTGAAACGCCGCATACCCGGCGAGTTCATCGCGGGGCCGATGCTGTGAGCGAGTCGCGGGGAGATGCGCTCGCCAATGCCCTGCCTGCGCTCGTCGAAGAGAGTCTCGTGCTGTGGGGACGTAGCGGAACGGTCCATCGCGAGTCCACCGGCACGATTGTCGTCAGGACGGTTGAGCATCACGTACGCATCGATCGAGCGGAGGCTGGTGTGCCCTTTCGTTGGCTTGTCGTGGTCGACGGGCGCCGACGCGTCGCGGGCTCCGTAACGGGCCTGCTGCGCGCACTCCGCCTCGGGATCGATGCGGACTTCCAGCCGAGCCGAGTCCGCATTGCGCCGATCGACGCCCGCCCATCATGATCCCGGTCACGGTCCTCACCGGGTTTCTCGGCAGCGGCAAGACGACCTTGCTCGCGCACCTGCTCAAGTCGCCGACACTCGCCCGCACCGCCGTGATCATCAACGAGTTCGGCGAAATCGGGGTCGATCACGATCTCGTCGAGGCGGGCGAGGAAAGTTTCGTTCAACTTGAGACGGGATGCCTGTGCTGCTCGATACGCGGCGATCTCGAGGCGACGATGGCGGATCTGCTCGCGCGACGGGCTGCTGGCACCGTCCCGCCGTTCGAACGCTTCGTGATCGAGACGAGCGGCCTCGCCGACCCGGCGCCCATCCTAAATGCCGTGATGAGCGAGGCGGCACGGGGTTCCGGGCTAGCACTCGCCAATATCGTCACGACCGTCGATGCGGTGACAGGCCTTGCGACGCTCGCGCGGGAGCCGCAATCGGTGCGACAGGTCGCGGTTGCGGATCGGCTGGTCGTCACAAAGTCGGATATTGCCGGTCTGTCGAGTGAGCTGCGCGGGCGCGTCACTGCGATCAACCCGCGCGCCGAAGTGATCCAGGCGAGCCATGGCGATGTCGATCCTGCGCGCCTGTTCGCTGAGACGGTTGGCGCCGATGCCGCTGCGCGTGAAAACGAGGCATGGACCGCGATCGGGTCATCGCACGTGCACGCACACGGCGATGAGATCCAATGCTTCGCCATCCGGCGCGATCGACCGATTTCGGCCGTTGCCGTGACGCTGCTGCTCGAGGCGCTGGCGGATCACTTCGGCAGCGGCTTGCTGCGGTTGAAGGGGATTGTCGCGATTGCCGAACATCTGGAGCGACCTGCGGTCATCCATGGCGTCCAGCACGTCTTCCACGCACCGGTCTGGCTCGACCGCTGGCCGGGCGATGATCACTCGACGCGCCTCGTCTTGATCGGGCGTGGCCTGTCGGTGACGTGGGTCCAGCGCCTTATCACCGCGCTGGAGGCGGAGATCGCCGAGATCAGCGTCGGGGAATAGAGCCCGTATTCGCGTCCATCACTTCGGTGGCGGAGGCATCTTCTCGAAATTGGGGATGTCGGTCGCCGTTACGTCCCAGGCCGGCCGGTCCTTGATGTAGACGACGCGCTGCGGCTTGAACCACGCGGTGTCGTCGAATGCGCCGACGGAAATTCCCATGAAACCTGGCCGGGCTGAGTTCTCTCCATACACCCGCCCGCCGCAGGTGGGGCAGAAATGACGCGTATTGATATTGCCGCTATCGGCCGTGCTGGCGAAGCTTCGGGTTTCGCCGGTGATCTTCACATCCTCGCGCTTGAAGAAGGCGAGAGACATGTGGCCGGTGCCTGATGCCCGCTGGCAGTCCTTGCAGTGGCACTGGCCCGTGCCGATCGGCTGCCCGTGGACCGAGAAGGTGACGGCCCCGCAAAGGCAGCGACCGGTGGCGAATTGCATCTCCGTCATGGAAACCTCCCTATGAGTTTTGTCGCTTGGAAGATCGTTCAGGCGATGATGAACCAGCAGGGCGCGTTGGCGCAAGATGCTCGCCGTGACCCGACTGGGTTCGATTCTTCCCACCGATGGCGCACCGCGAGCCGGAAAGCCCCTGCCACACCGGCTACGCAGCTGATGACATGGCTCTGCTGATCAGTAGGTCGATCGCGCAACGCTGGACGGCAGGCGGTTGAGGGCGATGACCTTGGCGCCGACGCCCACACGATGGGCCAGATCCACGACATGTCCATTTGTCATTCGGAAGCAACCCGACGACGTCGCCTGGCCGATCGTGCGGGCGTCATCCGTGCCATGGATGCGATAAAGGGTATTCCCAAGGTACAGCGCCTTGGCGCCGAGAGGATTTCGTACGCCGCCCGTCATCTTTTCGGGGAGGCGAGGGTCTCTCTGCCGCATTTCGGCTGGTGGATGCCAGTCGGGCCAGTCGGCGATACGGGAGATCGTTTCGGTGCCCACCCAACTGAAACCCGCCCACGGAGATCGGATACACCAGGGTCGATGTGGGGGATTGCACCAAGTAGAGTTTACGACCGGCGGTGTCGATTACGATGCTACCGGGCAGATACGAACTGTCAAAAGCGATCTGAGTAGGTGGAAGGGGGCGCACTCCCGGCCGGGGACCACCGTCAAGAATAGCAGGGCCCAAGCCGCGATCGGGAATTCGATCTCGGGGATCCTGATCCTCCCAGAGGCGCCTCTCCAAGTCCGACCGATATCGGTGGGGCTCGTCGTCCTCCAGCCAGTGGGGACGGCGCTCGCGCTCGTAGGGGTAGCTCCGTAGGCGATAATCCGGCGGACTATCATAACCCCGCGGTCCGTACGGTTGCCGCAACCAGTCGCCGAAGCTCTGACTGCTCGCGGGATGAGCAATAGTCGAGACGAGCACCGCGGCCAATATCCAACGCAGCATCTGACCCTCCGAAACCGACTACCACACGGCGCTCGACCGCAATGGAGCGAGGCGCTTCCGTAACGTCACGAGGTACGTCCCGTTCCCGCGGACCAGCGACCAGATTTCGCGAAGCTGTGGTGAGTCCGGTTCACATCGGGAAAGTGCTGGTTGCTTGGCAAAATTTTGCTGCGTGTCGGACAGTATACAGCAGCAGTTCCAAGCGCCGAGGTCGTGGCGTCAGCGGCCCCGAGAAAGCAACTTTGGTGACGCCTGAAGGAGAACGCTGCCGATAGATGTGCCAAGGGGTATGGGAAGGGGTAAAAAGCGCCGGCTTTCAAAAAAAATAAATAAAATCAACGTCTAATGGCGCCCCGTAGGGGAATCGAACCCCTGTTTTCAACGTGAGAGGCTGACGTCCTAACCGCTAGACGAACGGGGCAGCGCGCTCAGTGGCTTCGTATAGGGGAGGCGCGCGCCGCGATCAAGGCGCTTCTCGGCGAAGGCTTATGCCGCCTCTCGTCGATGACCGTGAGACGATCCGGGCAGGAGCAGGTATAAGCTCCGCCACTGTCGCTCGCGATGACGGAACGGCAGCGGATTTTCAGGAGAACGAAGCGCGTGGCAGTGGCGGTTGCGATCGAGGAGCGCGAGGGGCGGCGTGTTCCGGTCCTCGCGCCGTATCAGGCGTCGTCCAGAGCGTTGCCGGCGGGCCCGGCGTCGCGGCCGGTTGCCGAGATCGTCGCGGCGGTCCATGAGCGTGCTATCGACCAGGGATTGGCTGACCTCGCGATCGATGGCCTGGACCGCGATACGCTCGAGCCGGTGCTTACGTATTGCGCGGAGCTGAAGTGCGAGGCTGATGATGCAACCTGTCCCGGGTGCAAGCGCCGCACTGAAGCAGACGGCATCGGCTCCCTGGACGCGCTGGCTCGGCGGCACCGGGAGATCGTCATTGGCGATGGTGGCGTGCGGCTTCAGGGGCCTGGAGAAGGTGTAGTCGCCGCGCCGTCGCTCGAAGCCCTGGCACGCGACTGGGCGGGCGAGAGCTATTGGTTCTGGGCGCGTCGCGTCATCCGCAAGTTGCGACATGGCATCCGCCGCGCCCACATCCAGGGATCGGCCTTTGCCGGCGGTGGCGAGTCGCCGGCGGTGCTGCTGATGGAGCCCCAATTGGCCGACAATATCGGCATGGTGGCGCGGGCGATGGCAAATACGGGGCTCGATGAGCTGCGCGTCATTTCTCCGCGCGACGGCTGGCCGAACGAAAAAGCGCGAATTGCGGCCTCGGGCGCCAACTACGTCGTCGACGACACCGTATCGTACGCGACGCTCGCCGACGGGATAGCGGATCTGCAATGGGTCGCCGCCACCACCGCGCGGCAGCGCGATCTGCGCAAGCCCGTCCTGACCCCCGAGCAACTGGTCGCGGAGATGCGAAAGCGGATTGCGGCCGGGCAGAGGTGCGGAATCCTGTTCGGACGCGAGCGTAACGGCCTCGAAACCGACGAGGTCGCGGTTTGCGACGCGATTGTCATGATTCCAGTCAATCCGCGGTTCGCCTCCCTCAATCTGGCCCAAGCGGTGTTGCTCATCGGCTACGAATGGATGCGCCAGCATGATCGCGCGAGCCTCGGGCGCGTCACCACCTACGAGGCGCCGATCGCCCCAGGACTGAACGTCGGGGGCAGCCGTCCGGCAACCAAAGAGGAAATGCTCGGACTCTACGAGCATCTCGAGCTTGAGCTTGAAAGGCTTGGATATTTCAATCCGCTGCAAAAGCGCCAGACAATGGTGCGTAACATCCGATCGATGCTTGCCCGGATGGATGCGACCGAGCAAGAAGTGCGAACACTGAGAGGCATTGTAGCCGCTTTGGCACAGGGCAAAGGCCGCGGGCGAAAGTCGCCATAAGTTCGCCCATTTTGGAGCCGAGCGATGCCGGTCTCGAAATGGGGGATCAGGTCCCGGCGCAGAGCCGTGCGGGATCATTGGCTGCGTCGCTGGGACGCGAGGCGAAGGCCGCGCGGGCGCGCCATGGCAATCGAGGGGCTGAGGGTATGAGAATGGCTTTCACGATCTTCAAGGCTGGGCTGGTTGGTGCCGTGGCGCTGGTTGGAGCGGCGTCCGACGTCGCTGCCCAGGCGCAGGGCAAGCTCAGCGACAAGTCCGTCAACACGCTCATGGATTACGCGTGGCAGATTCTGCCGAGCAAGTTCACGACGCCGGCCGGCAAAGTGATCGAGGTCGATAAGACCAAGCGGGAAGCGAATAGTGTTCCGGCGGAGAACGGCCGCGAGATCATTCGGGTCGCCTATAGCTCGGCGCAGGCCCAGATCTGTGAGCTGTGGGAGGAACAGCAGGCCAATTACGACACGCTGATGCGGCGCGAGATCGGGCGCAAGAAATGGAGCGACCAGCAGTTGCTTTACATCACGACGCTGCACCGCATGACGATTCACGCAGTCGCCGGTAAGCTGCGGGTCGAGGAAAAAGAGGGCGAACTCAAAGTGCTGCTTGAGCCGATCAAGCCGGGCGAGGGCAAATGCACCGACGAGCAGAAGGCGAAGCTGCGCGAAGCGATCGTCGCCTATGTCAACGTCGACGCGCCGCCTGAGAAGGGCGGGGCCGCGCCGGCCGCGACCCCGACGGCGGCCCCCAAGAAGAAGTAGGCTTCGCTTTCGCGAAGCCCGATCAATTAATCCCGCAGCAGGTCGTTGATGCTGGTCTTGGAGCGGGTCTGCGCGTCGACAATTTTGACGATGACAGCGCAGTAGAGACCGGGGCCGGTCATCCCGTTCGGTAGCGGCAGGCCCGGCAGGGTGCCCGGTACGACGACCGAATAGGGCGGTACCCTGCCCATGTGGATCTGGCCGGTGCTACGATCGACGATCTTGGTCGTCGCGGAGATGAAAACACCCATCGACAGCACCGAGCCTTCGCCGACGATGACGCCCTCCACGACTTCCGAGCGTGCCCCGACGAAGCAGTTGTCCTCGATGATGACCGGATTTGCCTGCAGCGGCTCAAGCACGCCGCCGATGCCGACGCCGCCCGAGAGGTGAACGTCGCGGCCGATCTGCGCGCACGAGCCGACCGTCGCCCAGGTGTCGACCATGGTGCGTTCGCCGACGTAGGCGCCCAGGTTGACGAAAGACGGCATGAGAACGACGTTTGGCGCGATATAGGCGCCGCGGCGCACGACAGCACCGGGAACCGCGCGGAAAGCCGCTTTCTTGAAATCATCGGGTCCCATGCCAGCGAACTTCGACGGCACCTTGTCCCACCAGCTTGCGCCTCCTGGAGCGCCCGCGATCATCCCCATGTCGTTCAGGCGGAACGACAACAGCACGGCCTTCTTCAGCCACTGATTGACGACCCACTCTTCGCCTTTCTTCTCGGCGGTGCGGGCTGTTCCCTTGTCCAGCATGTCGAGCGCGGTCTCGACCGCCTCGCGGACGGCGCCCTTGGTTTGGGCATTGATGCCGTCGCGCGCTTCCCAGGCCGCGTCGATCGTGGATTGCAAGTTGGCAGTTGACATGCGCGGCACTCCTCAAGGATTTTCCGTCAGGGATCGGCCGCTTTTGACAAGGCGCCGCGCCGGCTGTCAATCGCCACGCGACGTAAATGGGCGATAGGGCCGTTGTGGAGGCGGAAGATTCCAGCCTTCCCCTGCCAGGGGAGAGGCCCACGAAACTAACAGTCTAATTGATTGTCGACAGTTACGCGTGATCCCGAATCCGACTACCGACGAACTGTGATCGTTGCGTTTGCCAACCCTTGGAGGGACCTGAAAATGGCAGCGAAGAAAAGCGAGAGCACGGGCAGTAAGGCGGCCGCGGCGGCGGCGAAAGTTATGAAGGACCCCAAGGCGAGCAAGGATGCCAAGACGGCGGCAGCCTCGACGCTTACTCAGAGTAAGAGCAAGGAAGTGACCAGCGCCAAGGCTGCAAGCGCAGCGGCGAAGGTGATGAAAGATCCCAAGTCGAGCAAGGAAGCTAAGACCGCGGCGGCATCGGCACTGACGCAGCGGCCGGGCAAAAAATAGCGCGCTCGATGGCCGGTCGGCGCTGACGAGTAGAGGGCTGCCGGGCAACCGGCGGCCCCTTTCATTATTTTTGCGGTGAATGGTGCTTCGGTCCAGTTGGTTCCTGCATATGTTTTGCGCATTGTTTGGCCTTGTATGGTGGGCGACGGATCGTAATGTTTGAATCGTTATCGAAAGTATGTCAGCATTGCTGACCAATATGAGCCGCCGCCTCGCGCGGTGCGTTTGATGCATTCGACCCCAGCGACCGAGCCGTCGCGCATCGGTCGGACGATGCCGCGGCCCGAGAGGTGAATCCCATGGTCAAGAGCAGCCCCAGTCTCAATGATAAATTCGATTTGGCGGAGACCCACCAACTCCTGACGGGTGCGCAGGCGATTGTCCGTTTGGTGCTGATGCAGCACGCCCGCGACAAGCAGGCGGGCCTCAACACGGGGGGGTACGTCAGCGGCTATCGCGGCTCGCCGATCGCCGGTCTGGAAGGTGCGATGCTGCGCAGCCGATCGCTGCTGGCAAAGAGCAACGTCGTTTTCAACGCCGGTCTCAATGAGGACATCGCTGCGACCGCAATCTGGGGCACGCAGCAGGCCGAGATGCGTGGCGACGGCAAGTACGACGGCGTGTTCGGCATCTGGTACGGCAAGGGCCCCGGCGTCGATCGCACCGGCGACGTGTTCCGCCACGCCAATCATGCGGGATCGTCCAAGCACGGCGGCGTTCTCGCACTGCTGGGCGATGATCACACCTGCGAAAGCTCGACTTCGGCGCATCAGTCCGAATTCGCGATGGTCGACGCGATGATCCCGGTGTTGAATCCAGCCGGGGTGCAGGAGATCCTCGATTACGGTCTCATCGGGCTCGGGCTCTCGCGCTTTGCCGGTGTCTGGGTCGGCATCAAATGCGTGAAGGACAACATCGAGTCGACGGCGACGGTCGATGGCCGCATCGACCGCGTCCAGATCAAAATTCCCGAAGATTTCGTCATGCCGCCCGGTGGGCTCAACATCCGTGTCGGCGATCAGGCGCTCGACAAGGAAGCACGCCTCCACGACTACAAGCGCCCGGCCATCCTGGCTTTCGCTCGCGCCAACAAGCTCGACCGCATCGTCACGAGCGGCGGCCCCGATCCCAAGATCGGCATCATCACCACCGGCAAGAGCTATCTCGATGTCCGCGCGGCGATGGAAGAACTCGGCATCGATGAGATCAAGGCCAACCAGCTCGGCCTGCGCCTCTACAAAGTCGGGATGCCCTGGCCGCTCGAATCTGAAGGCGTCAAGCGATTCGCTGAAGGTCTCGATCTCATTCTCGTCGTCGAGGAGAAGCGCGCGCTCATCGAGACGCAGGTCAAGGAGCAGCTCTTCGACCTGCCGAACCGACCGCGCGTGCTCGGCAAGAAAGACGAGAACGAGCATTGGTTGTTTCCCGCGAAGGGCGCGCTTGAGCCGACCGAGATCGCGTTGGCGCTCGGCGAGCGCATGATCCGCACCGGACGCTGCGATGACGCCATGCGCGCGCGCGTCGACGAGCTGAAGAAGATTCGCGGCAATAAAGCCGTGAGCGCCGAGGCTGCGACACGCATTCCGTACTTCTGCCCCGGCTGCCCGCATAATTCATCGACTGTCGTGCCCGAGGGCTCGCGTGCCTATGCCGGCATCGGCTGCCATTACATGGCGCAGTGGATGGATCGCTCCACCGAAGGGTGGACGCACATGGGCGGCGAGGGCGCGAACTGGGTCGGCGAAGCGCCCTTCTCAACGCGCAAGCATGTCTTTCAAAATCTCGGCGACGGCACGTACCTGCATTCAGGCAGCCTCGCGATCCGCGCGGCGGTCGCGAGCAACACGAACATCACATACAAGCTCCTCTACAACGATGCGGTTGCGATGACTGGCGGACAGTCGCTCGAGACCGGCATGACAGTCGGACGCATGGCCGCGCAGGTGCTGGCTGAAGGCGCCAAGAAACTCGTCGTCGTTACGGATGAACCGCACAAGTATCCGTCCGGCTTCCTCCCCGCCGGCACGCCCGTCTATCACCGCCGCGACCTCATGAAGGTCCAGAAGGACCTAGCCGCGATCGATGGCGTTACGGCGCTGATCTACGACCAGACGTGCGCGGCCGAGAAGCGGCGTCGCCGCAAGCGCGGCGCGTTCCCCGATCCGGTCAAGCGCGCGTTCATCAATCCGGCCGTCTGCGAGGGCTGTGGCGACTGCGGCGTCAAGTCGAACTGCGTTGCGATCGTGCCGCTCGAAACCGAACTCGGCACCAAGCGCGCCATCGATCAGTCGACTTGCAACAAGGATTTCTCCTGCGTCAACGGCTTCTGCCCGAGCTTCGTCACGGTGCACGGCGCTGTCCCGCGCAAGCCCAAGGGCGCGGCCGGCGACGGCGGCCTCACGACGATGCTGGCGAGCCTGCCCAATCCGACACAGCCGGACCTCGACAAGCCCTACACGATTATCGTCACCGGCGTCGGTGGCACGGGTGTCGTGACGATCTCAGCGGTGCTCGGTCAGGCGGCGCACCTTGACGGCAAGGGCTTCGGCTCGATCGACATGACGGGGCTCGCGCAGAAAGGTGGCGCCGTTGCGTGCCACATCCGTGTCGCGAAATCCGCCGACGACATCCATGCGATCCGCATCGGTACGGCCGCGAGCGATCTCGTCATCGGTTGCGATCTCGTCGTCACCGGCTCGAATAAAGTACTGGAGACCATCCGGCCCGATCACACGACGGTCATCGCATCGACCCACGAGATGCCGGTTGCAGACTTCACGCGCTCGCCGGATCTCAAGGTGCCGGGTGGGGCGCTGCTGCGCGCCATCGAGGAGCGGGTGCGCAAAGGCGCGCTCTATACGCTCGATGCGAACGACCTTGCCGTGCGCCTGTTCGCTGATTCCATCGCGTCGAATATGTTCATGCTGGGATACGCCTACCAGCTCGGCCGCGTCCCGGTCTCGGCCGATTCCATCGAAAAGGCGATCGAGCTCAACGGCGCGGCGATCGAGATGAACCGCTCGGCGTTCCGTTTCGGCCGCCTGGCCGCGCATGACATGAAGGCCATCGAACGGATCGTGAAGCCGCGGGCGGCGAAAGTGGCGCCCGTCCTGTCCGAGACCGTCGCGACGCGCGTCAAGTATCTCACCGACTATCAGGACGAAGCGCTGGCCAAGCGTTTCAGCGACATGATCGCCCGCATCACGAAGGCTGAAGCGGAGAAGACGCCGGGCCAAACCGGTCTCGCTGAGGCGGTTGCGACTGGGTATTACAAGCTGCTCGCCTACAAGGACGAGTATGAAGTGGCGCGTCTCTATACCGACGGTCGCTTCGAACAGGCGATCAAGGATGCCTTCGACGGCAGCCACAAATTCGAATTCCACCTCGCGCCGCCGGCATTCGCCTGGTTCCACAAGGACAAGGTGACGGGGCATCCGCGCAAGATCAGCCTCGGGGCGTGGATGCTGCCCGTGTTCAGGTTCCTCGCCAAGGGCAAGAAGCTGCGGGGGACGCGCTGGGATCTCTTTGGGCTCACTGCCGAGCGCCGACTCGAGCGACAGATGATCCTCGACTACGAGGCGATCCTCGGCGAGATCGAGCGGCGCCTGTCCAAGGATACGCACGCGACGGCGATAGCGCTGGCCCGCCTGCCGGAAGAGATCCGCGGCTTTGGCCATGTCAAAATGGGCAACTACGAAAAGGCGAAGCGGAAAGAGGCGGCGCTGCTGGGTATGCTGCGCGATCCACGTCCGGCCCGCGTCGCCGCTGAATAGCGGCCCTGCGACGGCGTCTCGACACGCATAGGGGAATAGCATTCCCGATTTGCGGGTCTGGACGCTTCTCCGGTGCCGCGCGGCGTGCGACAAGCATGGGGCCTCTTTCCCCCTTTCGAGGAAATCCCATGCTCAAGATCTACGGTCTCTATCGCTCGCGCGCGACCCGCAACATCTGGCTTTGCGATGAACTCGGCGTACCCTTTACGCTGGTGCCCGTGATCCAATCCGACCGGGCGGCCAGTCCAGGCGCCGCAGGCATCGCGCTCAATTCGAAGTCGCCCGAGTTCCTCAAGATCAATCCCAACGGCCATATTCCATCGATCGATGATGACGGTCTGATCCTGCATGAATCGCTGGCGATCAACCTCTACCTCGCCAAGAAGCACGGCGGCTCCCTGGCGCCGGCGACTATCGCCGAGGACGGCCTGATGATGACGTGGACGGCGTGGGCGCTGACCGAGGTCGAGCCGCGCTCGATCCAGATCCTCTACAACCGTGTCGCCAAGCCCGTCGACCAGCGCGATCCCAAGGCCGCGGACGCCGCGGAAGCGGCACTCAAGGCCCCGTTTGCCGTGCTCGACAAGGCGTTGGCCGCGACCGGTTACGTCGTCGGCGGTCGCTTCACGGTGGTCGACATCAATATCGCTGAATGCGTGCGCTATGCCGCGGCGGCACCGAACCTGTTCGAGGCCAACCCGAACGTCAAAACCTGGCTCGCCAAAGTCCAGGCGCGGCCTGCTTTCAAGGCAATGATGGCCAAACGCGACTTGGAACCGGCGTAAACACGCCTGCGGCCCTTGACGAACCCTACCGGTCGGCGGCATTCGATGCGAGGCTGCCGACCGATGAGCGCGGCGAAAAATACAGGAGGCCAGCGGTGAGTGATGGCAAGGCCGGGGTGCGCTACAAGCGCATCCTCCTCAAATTGTCGGGCGAGGCGTTGATGGGCAAAGGTGCCTATGGCATCGACATCAGCGTGTGCCAGAGCCTCGCCGCCGATATCAAGCAGGCGGCTGATCTCGGCGTCCAGGTCGCCGTGGTGATCGGCGGCGGGAATATTTTTCGCGGCCTTGCGGGCGCCGCGAAGGGCATGGATCGCGCGGCCGCCGACTACATGGGGATGCTGGCGACGGTGATGAATGCGTTGGCGTTCCAGAATGCGCTCGAGCAGGCCAATGTGGATTCTCGCGTGATGTCGGCGATTCCGATGCCGACGGTGTGCGAGTCCTACGTGCGCAGCAAGGCGCTGCATCATCTGGGCGAGGGCCGGGTGGTCATTTTCGCGGCCGGCACCGGCAACCCCTTCTTCACGACCGATACCACCGCGGCGCTGCGCGCTATCGAAACCGAGTGCGAGATCCTGGCCAAGGCGACTCAAGTCGACGGCGTTTATTCGGCCGATCCCAAGAAAGACCCGAGCGCTCAGCGCTATGACCGGCTCACCTACGACGAAGTCCTCACACGCAATCTCAAGGTCATGGACGGCGCCGCGATCGCGCTTGCCCGCGACAACAATCTTCCGGTAATTGTGTTTTCGATCGACGAAAGTGGTAACCTTCTCAAGATGCTCCGGGGTGAAGCCCGGTCGACGCTGGTCACTGCGTCGCCGTAGCCAAGGGCGACGCGCCCTGCCGGGCTTGCCTGTTGCGATCCGGCGATGTCGCTTCTAGCTTCGGGCAGCCGGTCGGTTCGGGCAAGCGCCCTGGCCGGGTGTCCCGAGACACGATACCGTAGGCCTGCCGACAGCAGGCGCACCAAACCAATTGGGAGGCTGAAAAGATGGCAGCCGCGAAATTTGACATCAACGACTTGGAGCGCCGCATGCGCGGTGTTCTCGATACCTTGAAGCGGGAATTCGGTGGCCTGAGAACCGGCCGTGCGTCGGTCAATCTGCTGGATCCCGTCGTCGTCACCGCTCATGGCGCTAAGCTCCCGCTTAAAGGGGTTGCGACCGTGTCGGTGTCGGACGCTCGAACGATCTCCGTGCAGGTCTGGGACAAAAGTCAGATCGGCGCCGTCGAGAAGGCCATTCGTGAGGCCAATCTCGGACTCAATCCGATCGTCGATGGCTCGACGATGCGCTTGCCGATTCCCGCACCCAATGCCGAGCGCCGACAGGAGTTGGTCAAGCTCGCGCATAAGTATGCCGAACACGCTCGTGTCGGCGTCCGCAACGTGCGCAAAGATGGCATGGATGTTCTGAAGAAGCTCGAGAAGGATCACGTCATCAGCGAAGACGAGCAGCGCAAGAACTCAGTCAAAGTGCAGGAGCTGACCGACAAGCTGGTCAAGGAAGTCGATCAGATGACGGCGCAAAAGGAAGTGGAGATCAAGCAGGTCTGACGACCGGCCAGCGACATATTGCGCGAGTTTGATATTGCTGAGCGACGACCGCTGCATTGATTGGATACGGTCGAGGGCGAAACGCCCGGTTCGCATCGCGAGGGGCGGTGCCTGAATCATGATGGGGGGCGGAAACGCGAGTGAGCCAGCGTAGCCAACAACTCGGCCTCATCGGCAATGGGTCCGCGATGCCCCGGCATGTCGCCATCATCATGGACGGTAACGGGCGCTGGGCGAAGGATCGCGGCATGCCGCGCAAGCTCGGGCATCGCATGGGTGTCGAGGCGGTCCGCCGCACGGTTCGGGCGGCGATGGAACTCAAGATCCCCTATCTGACACTCTTCAGCTTTTCCTCGGAGAACTGGGCGCGCCCGGCGAGCGAGATCGACGATCTGATGGGCCTCCTCAAGCGGTTCATCCGGCGCGACATGGAGGAGTTGCACAAGGCCGGTGTCGCATTCCGGGTGATCGGAGAGCGCCACCGTATCGATCCCGAGTTGTTGACGTTGATCGATGAAACTCGCGCCAAGACCCGAGACAACAAGGCGCTGACGCTGGTGATTGCGTTCAACTACGGGGCCAGGGCGGAGATCGCGGCTGCGGCGCGTCGGCTTGCGGAGAAGGTCCAGCGCGGCGAGATCGACGCCGGAGCGATCTCAGAATCGTCGCTGAACCAGGAACTCGAAACCAACGGGGTGCCCGATCCTGATATCGTCATCAGGACGAGCGGCGAGCAGCGGCTGTCGAATTTCCTGCTTTGGCAGGCGGCCTACGCAGAACTTGTCTTCATGGATGTGAAATGGCCGGATTTCGGGGCGGATCAGCTCCAGCAGGCAGTCGCGATCTTCCAGTCACGCAACCGGCGATTTGGCGGCATTGCGCAGGAGGCCATCGGAACATGACCAGCAACCCGACAGTGGCGCGTTGTTCCGCGGGGCGGGCCGCGTGACGGACGGCGAGCCGCCAAAGGCCACGCCAGGATTCAGGGACGTCGGCGTCCGCGTCGCCGCGGGGGTGGCAATGGCCGCCGTGGCGCTCGCCGCGTTGTGGGCTGGGAGCCTAGCCTTTGCATCGTTGATCGGCGCTGTTGCAGTCGTCGTGAGTTGGGAGTGGGGCCGCATCGTCCGTGCAGCCGGCATCGATGCGATCTTTGTCATCCAGGCTGGTGCGGTTGTCGGCGCCGTTCTGTTGGCCGCCAAAGGCCTCGCGGGCCTTGGCCTGATTGCGGTACTTGTCGCGGCGATCATCTCAGCGCTGCTCGCTTTTGGCGAGCGGGGACACATGGCGGCGCTGGGTGCCCTCTACGCCGGACTTCCGGCTGTAGCGCTGGTCTGGTTGCGCGGCGCCGATACGCTCGGCCTGTTGGCTGTGCTGTTCATTCTGCTGGCGGTATGGCGGGCCGAAGTTGATGCCGCGCGTGTCGCCGAACAAAACGTGGAGTGGGCTCATCGGCGGCGTCGTGGCTGCGGGCATGGTGGGGTTGGGTTTCGCCCTGCTGACCACGGTCGGCCTGCACCCCGGCCGCATGATCGTCGGAGGCATGGTGCTGGGGCTGGTCGCGCAAGCTGGGGATCTTTTTGAATCTGCCTTAAAGCGCGAGTATGGGGTCAAGGATGCGAGTACACTGATTCCTGGCCACGGCGGATTCATGGATCGGGTCGACGGGCTGACGGCGGCCGCGGTAGCCGCAGCCATCTTCGCCATGGCCGTCAATATCCACGCGCCCGCGCGCGCTTTGCTCGGATTGAATTGAGTGCAATGCAGAAAGCGTCGGTCAGCGATCATCGCGCCAAGCCATCCCCAGTCGGGGTGACCCTCGATACCACTGCTGCGTCACTACAGCCGCGTCGGCTGACGGTTCTTGGTGCAACCGGCTCGGTCGGCAGCAGTACGCTCGATCTGATCGCGCGGCACGCGGATGCCTTCGAGGTCGAAGTGCTGACCGCCCAGACCAACGCTGCGGCACTTGCGGATCTGGCTCTGAAACACCGCGCCCGACTCGCGGTGATCGGCGACGATGCCTGCTACCGCGAGCTTGCGGACCGTCTCGCCGGCAGCGGCATCGAAGTAGCGGCCGGAGCGACGGCGCTGGTCGAAGCGGCGACGCGGCCGGTCGATTGCGTGATGGCCGCGATCGTGGGCGCCGCCGGCTTGCGGCCGACGTTTGCCGCAGCGGGGGCTGCCCGTCGTGTCGCGCTCGCGAACAAGGAGTGCCTCGTTTCGGCGGGGTCGGTGTTCATGTCGGCGATCCGCGACTCCGGTGCCGAACTGGTCCCGGTCGATTCGGAACATTCTGCGGTTCTGCAGTCGATCGGCAGCTACAATCCCAACGACATTGAGCGGATCGTGCTCACCGCGTCGGGCGGGCCGTTCCGGACGTGGACCAAAGAGCAGATTGCCACCGCCACGCCGGAACAGGCGGCGCGCCATCCCAACTGGTCGATGGGGCGCAAGATCACGGTCGATTCAGCGACGCTGATGAACAAGTGCCTTGAGCTGATCGAGGCCTATCACCTGTTTCCGGTCGAGGCCGATCAGCTCGCGGTGGTCGTGCATCCGCAGTCGATCGTCCATTGCCTGGTCGAGTTCGCTGATGGCGCCGTACTGGCGCAGATGGCCAACCCTGACATGCGGACCCCGATCGCGCTGAGCCTTGCCTGGCCGGCGCGGATGGCGGCGCCGACGGAGCGGCTTGATCTGATCCGGTTGGGATCGCTGACGTTCGAGGCGCCGGACGAAGCCCGCTTCCCGGCGCTCGGTCTGGCGCGGAGGACGCTGCAACTCGGGGGAACGGCGGGAGCGATCCTTAACGCGGCGAACGAGGTGGCCGTCGAGGCGTTCCTCGAACGGCGGATCTCATTCCCGGCCATTGCGGAGCTGGCGGGCGGCGCGCTCGAGGAAGCCGAGCGGCTGGGCCAAGTATGCGAACCCTCGACCCTCGACGATGTCCTCGAGGCCGACCGGGAGAGCCGGGCGCTGGCACGCGGATTGCTACCCAGATATAGTTAGCCAAACCTGAATCCCGCGCGGGGACGGTTTTGTCCCCCGCCAACCCAATGGTCCGGCCCACGTTAACGGCCGTGAACAGTCAAGTCAGTGGAGCGCATTCCTTGGACACGATCTTCAGTTTCCTGTCCGTTCTGTTGCCGTTTCTCTTTGTCCTCACCGTCGTCGTGTTCATTCACGAGCTCGGCCATTTCCTCGTCGCGCGCTGGTGCGGCGTCAAGGTGCAGGCGTTCTCGATCGGATTCGGCCGTGAGATTTTTGGTTTCTACGATCGCCACGGCACCCGCTGGCGGCTCGCCTGGATTCCCCTCGGCGGCTACGTCAAGTTCATCGACGACGAGAACGGCGCCAGCGTGCCATCGCGGGATGCGCTGCAGCGGATGAGCGACGACGAGAAGCAGGGTGCGTTCCAATCGAAGCCGATTCGTCAGCGGGCCGCGGTCGTCGCGGCCGGACCAATAGCTAACTTCTTGTTGGCAATCGTAATTTTCGCCGGAATCTACTCGATCGTTGGCGCGCCGTTCACCTCCCCAAGGATCGACGAGGTCGTCGCGGGTGGGCCGGCCGAACGGGCCGGGCTCAAGCCGGGCGACCTGGTTGTGGCCATCGACGGCCGGGCCATCGATAGCCTGCAGGACATGCAACGTATTATTTCGACCAATGCCGAGCACGCTCTGTCGTTCGAGGTCGAGCGCGGCGGTCTGCGCGTGACGCTGATGGCGACGCCGGACCGTCGGGACCAGGGTGACGGTTATGGTGGCACGATACGGCTCGGCGATCTCGGCATCCGCCGTGTGCTGCCGCCGAAAATCCTGGAGGTACTCCCGGACCAGCCGGCGGCGCGCGCGGGCTTCAAGTCTGGTGACGTGATCGTCGCCATAGACGGGACCCGGATCAATAACTTCCAGGAAATGCAACAGATTGTCTCGACCAGTGCCGAGAAGGCACTACGTTTCGACATCGATCGTGGCGGGCAACGGGTGACCCTGGCCGTGGTGCCGGACGGTAAGGATCGCGTCAGCGACTCCGGTACCAGCGTTCGCACCGGCGTCATCGGTGTCCGTGGCGGAGGTGCCGACTCGGAGTATCGCCGCTTGCCGGTTCACGTGGCCATCTGGCGCGGCATCCAGGAAACGCACTTCATCATTGCCCGGACGCTCGGCTATCTGAAGAACGTCATCGTAGGGCGGGAATCGCCGGATCAGGTGGGCGGCGTGCTCCGGATCGCCGACGTTTCGGGACAGGTCGCTGCGAGCGGGTTTATTCCGCTCCTCAACCTCACCGCAATCCTTTCGGTGAGCATCGGCCTCCTGAACCTATTCCCCATCCCGTTATTGGACGGTGGTCACTTGATGTTCTACCTGATGGAGGCAATTCGCCGCAAACCGCTGACCGAGCGAACTCAGGAGATCGGCTTCCGAATCGGTTTAAGCTTGGTCCTGATGTTGATGATTTATGCAACGTTCAATGACCGCGGAGTCGTGATGAAATGGATCGGCCTCTAGGGTGAAATTGGGCCGGTGCTGTATTCTTGCCACTTCCATGTACAAGGGTGAATCGTTAATAAAGTTCAGTCGGGTGTCGGCGTTGTCCAGGACAAAGATCTATGGCGCGTCGGTAGTGTCGGTGGTGGGCCGGCCAACGTGGAGATCCACGCACTCGTACAGGCGCAGGCCTAAAGCCGATCGCTGCGCCGCCAATGGGGGACCGGCAAGAAAAGGCAGACCACAAGGATGCCGATGTTGCGGAAGTTGGGGATTGGGGGATCTTCAGTCGCGCTTGCTATAGCGCTCTGGATTCCCCTCACGGTGTCT
>LNEA01000085.1 GCA_001464855.1 Rhizobiales bacterium Ga0077530 | reverse complement strand
GCCGCTGAAGAGACGTTGCCGCTGCGGGACGCGTTCGCTGTGTTGTTCTTCGTGTCCGTCGGGATGCTGTTCGATCCGTCGATCATCGTCCGCCAGACGTGGCCGCTACTGGCGACCCTCGTTGTGATCCTCGTGATCAGCCCGCTGGTCGCCTTCGCAATTGTGCGCTTCTATCAATATTCCATCGGTACAGCGCTGACGATTTCGGCCAGCATCGCGCAGATCGGCGAGTTTTCGTTCATCCTGGCCGGCCTCGGCGTGACAATCGGCGTTCTCAGTCCCGAGGCGCGGGATCTCATCCTGGCCGGCGCCCTCATCTCCATACTCGTCAACCCGGCATGCTTCATGCTCGCCGATCGCCTCCGCCCGTGGCTCGAGCGAAACGAAGCGAGCGGTCCCGAGGTCGTCCCGCAGAGCGAAGTCGCGCCGCCTGAGATCAAGCCGGACGCGTCGGGCGTCGGATCGGAAACGAACTGCTACACCTTGGCGCAACTCTGTTCGTGATCGACGAGAACGATGTCGTTGCGGCGGAGTTGAACGCAGCGGGGACCGAAGCGATTGCCGCAAACGGCGTGACGAGCCTCAAGGCCGCCAATCTCGACAAGGCGCGTTGCCTGCTGGTTGCGGTCCCGGAGAACTTCGAGGCGGGACAGATCGTCGAGCAGGCGCGGGCCATCAGCCCGGATCTTCTGATCTTTGCGCGCGGACATTCAGAGGCCGAGAAGGCGCATCTCGAGAGTTGCGGCGCCAGTGCGGTCGTACTTGGCGAGGAAGAGATCGCCAGCGCCATGCTCGGCTTCTACACGGCGATGGCACAGCGGTCATCGGCGAACCCCACGCCGACTGAACCCCACGTGCGCCAATCGGCGACGACCTGATCCGGCATCGTCTCGTACGTCGGATCGAAGGCGTTGTCGGCGCCGGCAATGCCCGATATTGCAATCCCGTCCGGGATCAACATGATGGATCGGAACGCATCACAGGAGAACCGGACTACGAATGGAGCACCATACACCGCTCATATCGACGATCGTCGTGGGTCTGTCGTTGGCATTTCTGCTGGGCACCCTGGCGCAACGCCTGCGGTTGTCACCGCTGGTCGGCTATCTCCTGGCCGGTGTCGCTGTCGGCCCGGCAACGCCCGGCTTCGTTGCGGATCAGGCGCTGGCCGACGAACTCGCGGAAATCGGCGTCATTCTGCTGATGTTCGGCGTCGGGCTGCATTTTTCGCTGAAGGATCTTTGGTCCGT
>LNEA01000084.1 GCA_001464855.1 Rhizobiales bacterium Ga0077530 | reverse complement strand
GCGTGCAGCACATTCGGCACGGTTCTCGGCCCCGAGGCGAACGAAGCGCACCGCAACCACTTCCATGTCGATATGGCCAAGCGGCGCTATCGCAACTACTGCGAATAGATCCTTCCCGACGGCCTCATGTCGCCCGGCGGCCGTGCATTTCCATGTCCGATATCCATTGCGCCCTACGTTCCGGCGTGACGCCCTCGACCGTGCCGTAGATCGTGCTGCGGATGGGCCCGGCGCCGAGGAACGCGAGAATATTCCGCCTGAGCATCTTCAGCGCATGAGCGCCGTAATACCAACGATAGACGAAACCCGGCATTCCCATCGTCATGACGACGCGCACCGACTTCCCTTTCCATGGTGTCACGAAGTGGCCCGACTTAGCGGCTTCGAAAATATCGGGCTGGATCACCCGTTCGAGAAAGCCCTTGAAGATTGCCGGCAGCGTGCCGAGCCACAGCGGGAATATAAACACCAGATGATCGGCGGCAACGATCGCGTCGCGCGCCGCTAACAGCTCCGGCTCCAGTGATTGCAGCGTGCGATAGCCGCCGCGCAGCACCGGATCGAAAGACATGGTCGCGGTATTGATGAGCGCGGTCTGATGCCCCGCCTCGACGGCGCCGCGCCGATAGGCCTCGGCGAGCGCCTCGCAATACGTCCCGGTCAGGGCATGCCCCACGACGATGGCGATCCGAGCCATGTTCCGGTTCGCTCCCTTCGACCCATCTGACACAACGGCGGAAATTGTGCCCGCGGAGGTCGCCTGCCGCCTTGATACGGCTCAATCCCGCGCCGATCGTCCGCCCCCTGAAACGCACTGTCCTTCGCCGCATTCCTGCACTACACGCATGTACGCAGAAGCTAGCCATGCGGGTTCACGGTCAAAAACAGGAAACACGCGTTGGGACGACCACCACGAACGCCACCGGCGGCCAGGGACGGTGAAGTCGACAGCCGCATCGCGCCAGATCCGCTATCGGTCGTCCTGCCCGCGATCTCGGCTCTGGGTGCGATTTCCTCGATTGCCGCCGTCAACTGGGTCGGCCAGGAGCGCACACAGGAGCGCAGCAAGTCGCGTCGCAAAGTCGGGCTGGTGATCCGGGATCTCGAATCGTGCTGCCTCGGTCTCCAGGAAGTATTTAAGCGGCTCAATCGCATACCCCGCCTGTTCGCCGGAGAAGGTGCCGCGGCGGGATCACCCCTGAAATTTGGCGTCCATGGCCCGCGTGTCGACCCGGTCGTCGCTCGCATCTTCCATCAGCTCATGAACGATGTTGCCTCGATGCTCGTGCTCGCATCGCAAAGCTCGTTCGATATCATGTGCGCAGTCGAGGATGGCGATATCGCCGCGCCGGAGGAGATCTTTTTCGGCTTCGGCGAGCAGCAGGACCGGCTCAACAAGCTGATTCAGGAACGGGCGACGCTCAAGGCTCTGATCGAGACAGGTCTCGACGTCGCGAACGCGCTTCAGGCGCTGGTGTCCGAGTTCAAGAAGTACAA
>LNEA01000083.1 GCA_001464855.1 Rhizobiales bacterium Ga0077530 | reverse complement strand
CGCGTCGGGTTGGTGATTGGGCTCAGTCATGGCGTCGTGCCACGTCGATCGATAGGGATATGAATGCGCGACGATCCATCCGAACCCGGCGAACAGGCGGCCATCGTCCTCGGCGATCGCCAATTGCGGCTGCTCAAGTTCGCCGTGATTGCCATGGGTGTGGTGCTGGTCCTGGGATTCGTCGCGGTCATTGCCCGCATTGTCTACCTCGTCAATCGCACCGGGGATACCGCGACGACGACGGCAGTCTCTCAGCCCATCCGGGATGCCGCTCGCCTCGCGCTGCCGGCTGGCGCCATTATCCGCACCCTCTCGCTATCGGGAGCCCGTCTCGCCGTCCATTACGACAGCCCGAAAGGCAGCGGTATCGTTATCCTGGATCTGGCGACTGGCGCGCCCGCGTCGCGGATCGAAATTGTGCCGGAAGTGCCGAGATAGCTCGCGCACATATGGCATCGGGCCGACCATTGCTGGCCGACCCGATGTTCCAAGTATTTTCAGATCATAAGGGCCGTTAGCGTCGCAGGTACGGGCACAGGCGGCGCGGATTATCGCCATAGGGCTGATAGGTGCCATCGCTCCACCGGAACGACTGGAACCGGTCCGCGCACTGCTCCCAACGATCGCCGTATCCCGCCTGGGACTCAGCAATTGAGCCGCCGATGATCAGAGCCGCGGTTCCCGCCACGATTGCAGGGCCGATCCAGCGACCGCCGTACCATCTGCGCCCGCCCCAGCCGCGTCCATAGTAGCGCCCGCCGCCGCGCCATGCCCGATTGCCACGGAAACCACGATTGCCGAAGCTCCGGCCACCGAAGCTCCGAGACCCGCGGAATCCGCGTCCGGCGCGTCCACTGCGTTGTGCGAGCTGAACAGGACTTTGGGAGAGCGTCTGACCGCTTGCGCCCATGGTACCCATCGCCGCCACGCGGATGACACTGGTTGAGTTCATGCTTCCGGCTGGTGCGGGCGCGACCGCTGCGATGGATGGTGTGCTGCCCATCGCGCCGAGCCCGATGGCCAGCACGGCAGCCTTGAATGTCGAAGATTTCAAAACGTCACTCCTTTTCTCATACATCAGGACGCCGCTCTGCAGACGTCCGTGAATGGTCCTCCTGAGAAAGGAACGAATGGTGGCGCGAAATGTTCCGAAATTCGTCGATCTGCGGGCCGGTTTCGGTCGGAGCGCGTCGAGGCCCTATAAAAGCGACCAATTCTGAGCGGCGATCGCCCACGCGATGATCACGGCGTTCGCCGTCATATGAGCCGCGATCGGATCGGAAAGGCGCCCGGACCTATACATGACGAGCGCGAATACAGCGCCTGCCAGCGC
>LNEA01000082.1 GCA_001464855.1 Rhizobiales bacterium Ga0077530 | reverse complement strand
CCCTTGCCGATGTCCCGCATTTCAGGCGCGCCGGCATAGCGCGTCGCGAGATAGGCAACCGTCGTCGCGTAGTTCAGCGAATGGTTCCATTCGAGATAGATCTTGAAGTTCGGATAGACGAGGAAAAGCGGTCCGTCGCGGCCCATGAGCGCGAGAAGCGACGCCGGCAATTCGTCGGTGGCCATTGGCTTGCCATCGACGCGCGTCACGCCCCACTTCGCCCATTGGCTGCGCGGATGCTGGATCGTGAGGTCGGCTTCGGCCCAATTGAGGTTGCGCGGCGCGCGCACTTCTTCGAGCCACGGCTCGCCAGCGCGCCAGCCCAGGTGTTTGAGATACGCGGCCGTCGAGCCAATGACGTCGGCGGGGCTGGAGAAGAGGTTGCGGTGGCCATCGCCGTCGTAGTCGACGGCGTGCGCGAGGTAGTGCGTCGGTAGAAACTGCGTCTGGCCGAGTTCGCCCGCCCAAGAGCCGATCATGTCCTCGGGTCGGAGGTCGCCGCGGTCGATGATTTTCATGGCCGCGATGAACTCGCGGGTGAACATCTCGCCGCGCCGGCAGTCATAGGCGAGCGTCGCCAGCGAGCGAAGCACCGAGAGCTTGCCCATGCCGGCGCCGAAGTCACTTTCGAGTGCCCAGAAACCGGCGATCACCGGCCCCGGCACCCCGTACTCCTTCTCGGCGCGCGCGAACACCGAGCTATACTTGTCGAGTTGGCGCAGTCCGTTGGTGACGCGGTTGCGCGAAATCAGCTTGCCGCGAAACTCGACGAAGCTCTGTCCGAAGAACGACTGCCGCCGGTCGCGGGCGATGATCCCCGGATCGAGTGTCATGTCGTCGAGGACGGCCGAGAGCGTCGCCGGGGTCACGCCCTGCGCTGAGGCCTCGCGGCGAAAGTCGCGCAACCAATTGTCGAAGCTGCCGGTGTTCTGGCAGTTGGTTGGTTTTGGCTGGGGTTGCGGCTGAGTTTGTGCCACTGCCGGCCCCAGGGTCGCGAGACCGGTGACAAGGAACGCAAAGATAGCGGCGAGCCCGGATGTGAGGGCTCGGAAAAAGGCGGCGCGGCGCATGAAACTCCCCAGCGAATGAAGCACGACGGATTGCGGGCATTGATAGCCGGGCCAATGCGGCGAAATCATGCGGCCACGGTCATTCCGCGCGGCGCCCAGCCTTCCCCGCACGTCATTTGTGGCACATCTGCCGCGCCATACCGGCGATCATTTGCCGGGTCTGGCCAATATCGGACCTCGCCGCTATAGCAGAGTAAATGGGGCTTTCCTTCGCTCGCCCTGCTTTGAAAGGATGCGGCAATGAACTCGTTTTCTTTGGCATCGGCGCGGTGGATCGCGGCTGTGCTGGCCGTCGCGCTTATGGCCGCGCCGGCTTCGGCGGCGTGCAAGAAGCTGGCGTTCTCGGTCAACGATTACGGCAAGGACGGGCCGACCAAGGACGCGCTGTCGCTGCTCGACAAGCACATTGCCGAGGTCATGGCGAAGGACGGCATCAAGAAATACAAGACCGGCAAGAAGAGCGTCGAGTGCAAGTTGTTCCTCGATTTCATCGTCTTCGACGAACACACCTGCACGGCGTCGGCAAACGTGTGCTGGAGCGGCCCCCCGACCAAGGGCAAGAACTGACCGGAATTGCCGGGTAGCGGCGCAGTTCGGTGCGGCACCGCGCCTGTGGATGAGCTCCTCGACGGACGGCGTGGCAGTGGGCGTACGCTGGACAT
>LNEA01000081.1 GCA_001464855.1 Rhizobiales bacterium Ga0077530 | reverse complement strand
CCTTCAAAGACCGAAAATCCGCGAGCGTCGAGGTCGAAGAATCGGCAGGGCGCTGAAATCCCGAGCGAAGGCCAGTCAAACTGCGGCGGAATGTCAGCTGCGGCCGTCCCTGTTGGCGCAACGCGCGAACGGGCTATGCTGCGACCTCCCGACACTCTATGCCGAAAGCCACCGCTCCCATGCGCGATCTCTCGCCTGAATCCCTGCTTGCCGCTGTCAATGCCTGGGTCGCGATCGAAAGCCCGACGCAGGACGCAGCCGCCGTCAACCGTGTGTCGGTTCACGCCGAAGGCATCCTGCGCGCGATCGGCGCCACCATAGACTGATCGGCCGCATTCCGGGTGAGGCCAACGGCCCCGGCATCCTGCTGCTCGGCCACATGGACACCGTGCATCCCGTCGGCACGCTCTCCGGTCCGCTGCCGATGCGCGTCGAGGGCGATCGCGCCTATGGGCCGGGCATCTATGACATGAAGGGCGGCAACAGCATCGCGTTCTCGGCGCTTGTCCACCTGCACGCGACGGGCCAACGGCCCAAATTGCCGGTCACCGTGATGATGATCCCCGACGAGGAAATCGGCAGTCCGTTCTCGCGGCCGTACATCGAAGTCGAAGCGAAAAAGCACGCCATCGTCCTCGTCGTCGAACCGTCCGGCGACTTCGGCCGGGTCACCATCGCGCGCCACGGCATCGCCCGCTACAACGTCAAGACGACGGGCGTTCCCGCGCATGCCGGCGCGTACCACTCGAAGGGTCGCAGTGCCATCCGCGAGATGGCACGGCAGATCCTCGCCATCGAGGCGATGACCGACTACGACCGCAACGTCACGCTCAACGTCGGCATCATCCACGGCGGCACGCACGAGAATATGGTGCCGCTGTCGTGCGAGGCGATCGTCTACTGCCTCGTCCCGCTGCCGGAGCACGAGGCGGAAGTGCGCGCAAAACTGCTGGCGCTGACGGCCGTCGATCCGGATGTGAAGCTTGAGGTATCGCCCGGTCTCTATCGGCCGTCGTTCGTCAAATCACCGGCGATCCAGCGACTCTACGATCACACGGCGAAGCTTGCCCACGAGATCGGATATCCGGTCAAGGGCGAGCGCGTCGCCGGCGGTGGCAGCGACGGGAATTTCACCGGCGCGCTCGGCGTGCCGACACTCGATGGCCTCGGCGTGCTCGGCGATGGCCCGCACACGCATCAGGAATATCTGCTGGTCTCGTGCCTCGTACCGCGCACGAAGCTGCTGATGCGCTTGTTCGAGACACTGGACGCTTCGTTCGGGTCGCGCTGACCGCCTACACGCCGAGAATGCTTGGCAGCGCCATCAGCGAGGTGATCTGATGCTGCGGGGCGCCACTTTCGGCGACGCGCTTCGCGTCGTGGATGCCGCCGTCGCGGACGATCTGCACCGTCGTCCAGCCCATCGCATTGGGTGCGACGAAATCCTTGAACGGGTTGTCCCCGACATAGACGAAGCGGTCGCCGGGCTCCCCGATCGCGGCGGCGACGCGCTCGAATGCCATCGGATGCGGCTTGAAGTGATCTCATGGAAACGCGGCTCGAGCGCGAGTGCGGCGACCTTCTTGCGCTGGACGGTGTGCGTGCCGTCGGTGATCAGGCCGAGCGGCCCTTTGCTGGCGTAATGGTCGAGCGCCCAGGCGCCATCTTCGAACAGTGAAAGCTCGGCGACAGCGCCGCGGTACGCCTCGCGGATCGCCACGAGGTGCTCCGGCTTGTGGTCGGGAATGTGGGTTTGGAGAACGGTCGTGAACAACTTGCCGAGCATTCCCACATCGAGAAGCCGCGTCATTTCCTCGCCGACACCCTCGACGCCGAAGTTCGATTTCGCCCATTCGCCACACGCGCGAAAACCGCTCAGTGCGAACTGCCGCTCGGGATAGAGCGTGTCATCGAGATCGAACACGACGCGCAGGCGGCTCACAGGAGGACTCCGGTGCAGGGTTGTAGCTCGGCGGTGCGCACGCACCACAACCATCATACCAGCGCGCGCAACGACAACAACCTTCGTGAGCGCACGCCTCTCTCGACGTGACGCAAGTGGCTACCGCGTCATAGCCCAGCGCAGACGGATAGCGCACGACCTGGATGGACTGCTCGTCGACAAAAATATCGTGCGCTAGTGCGTCGCCCAAGCGATGCAGAGGAGGTCGAGAGACGGGCATATGAAAAAAGAGGCGTCAACCGCCATCATCGTGATCAGAATTTTCCTCCGATGGCTTAGGCCGCTCAACTTGTTGAGCCTGAGCTTTCCGAAGGAAGTCATTCACGAAGTCTTCCGCCTCACCATCGGCCGAACGAATAATCTCCGTTGTCCGCGCCTCAAGATTTTGATGTATCTCAGCCAACTTTCCGACAATCTCGGTCGAGATCGTGCTGTATCCTTGGTCACCGATAAAGAACATATCGGTGTGTTTTCCTATGCCGGGCGACACCTCTGCGCGCTTTTTCGCCGTCAGTGTCAGCAGCAAAGCCTTGTGATGCATGACCTGCCTTGTGTAATGGGAGAGCATAAACTGCATCTCGGCGTTTCTGCCGCCAGAACCAATTGCTGCGAATGAAACTGCATCCATGCGGTACACATCGCCTGGATCGCGGACCACAAAGATGTGGGGACCAGTCGAATCAATGCCAGCGACAATTGCCTCAGCCTCAACCTGCACGCCGTTCTGAAGGTTATAAGTAAGGTCCGCAACAACCTCGGGGCGCATATCTAATTGCCGATCAATGAACGAGTTGGCGTCTAAACCACATGGCACAAGATACTTAGTCTCGGCGCGTTTCCGTCGAAACGCAGTGAAGGCATCCGCATAGACAGACGCTGCCTCTTCAACGGTTCCGGCAGGCTTGAGGGCAAAGCGAGCGTGTGCAGCGCTGCAGATCGCATTTTGCGCAGGCATATCACCCGCAACCAATGCGACTGTCTTCTGATTGAATTGCCAGATCTTCTGCTGTGGTGGCTCGAACTGGATATCACCAGCGGTCAGCATGCGATCTGACGCCCCCACTATCATCAGGTGACCGGGAAGCCACGAGCAGATCGCTGCGATACAGACGGTCACGAAGCTACTCCGGGGCTGCGTTACATGCGCTTGTCATCGCTACTGCGGAAGGCCCATCTGCAACGCGGCCTTTGAGTTCAATATGCCGCAAGATGTACTGAGCACGACCATCCTCCGCTACGGCAGCGGCAGCGTCTCGTGCTCGCGCAGCTTGGCGCCGGTCATGTTGTCGACTTCGACGAGGCGCACACGGAAGCCCCACAGCCGCGCGACGT
>LNEA01000080.1 GCA_001464855.1 Rhizobiales bacterium Ga0077530 | reverse complement strand
CCTGGCTGGTCGAATGATCCAGAGCGCGCCTACTGCGCGTCCGCTCGTCCGATCCTGCCGGCGTCAGTTTCTTGTCTCTAGGAGTTCAGCGTTGAGTGTCTCAACGCCACCCGCTCACGTTTGGGCGCAGAATTGCCCCAGGTACGACGCGTCACGTTGCATCGTACCTGGGAATTTTGCGTCGCTGAGCGCGATCGAACGCGAGCCTCAGGTCGGCAAACGCTTGGGCCCGTAGTAGGCTTTGTGCAGTGCCCTGGCCTCTGTGTAGATCTCGATCATCTTGTCGATGTGAGGGACCTTGCCCTTCAAGCTGAGGAAGCGATTCCAGCACCAATCAGCGGCTTTGTTCAACTCGTCATCCGGCATCATCATCGTTTCCATGCCGCCGTCCGCGAGTTTCTTGCGGCCACGCGCGTCGGTCGGGATGGTCAAGGCCGAAAGATCGAGGTTGTGCACGCGAGTCGCGGACAGCATCACCTCCTGGAGATCCGGCGGCATCTCGTTGAAGGTCTTCAGATTCATAATGAGTTCGCAGACGTCGTAAGGAACGACCGACGGATTGATGAAGTACTTGCAGACCTCGTTCAACTTCATGCCCGCCCAGGCGTCCGGTGAGCCGAACGCTGCGGCATCGAGGATCTTGGTCTGGATCGCGGTGTAGACTTCGCCGCCGGGCACCGTGACGATGGATGCGCCGTTGTGGACGAGCCAGTCGGCCCAGATGCCGAACGCGCGCACCTTCATGCCTTTGAAATCGGCATATTTCGTAATCGGCCGGGTCGACACCATGGTGCCCCACTCGTCCGAGCACTCATAGCTCAGGTGCATGACGCCATGCGGCTTGTAGGCCTCGTACTCGTAGAACTCGACGTTGGTGAATGGGAAGAATGGTACCGCCCAAAGGTACTCACCCACGGGTACGATGCCGCGGTGATAGACGGACGACGTGATCGCGAGATCCGCCACGCCGGTGCCGACGCCCCGGAAAGTCTCGCCGATGCCGAGCAGCACTTCGGCGTTGAAGTTCGTCACCTCGATGCGGCCACCGGACAGTGTCTTGACGCGGTCGACGAAGAGTTTCGCGGCGCGGTCCTGCGACTCGATCCCGATGCCCGTCCAGTTGCTCTGCAACTTGAGCTTCCAGGTCTTGTTCTGGGCCTTGGCGATCGTTGGCATTCCGATCGCGGCGACGCCGGCGCCCGCGACGCCCACGGCTGTGCCCCTAAGGTAATCGCGCCGGTTCACTGCTTTGGTTGAGCGGGGCGAGTCAGCACCGGGCGACGTGCCATCGGCGTGTCCGGAGACGGACACGTCCTTACGTGTTTTATCGGTCATTCGTATTCCTCCCGTTGGCTGCGATGAGCCGTTTTCGTTTTTATTAGCTCGATTTATCCGTTGCCCCTTCTCGTATGTCAACGAAAGTCTAATGAGAGATCGCAAGTCTACGGAGAGACCTGATGTGCGGATTTAGCGGGTCGGATGGGGGAGGAATCAGGGACAGCCCGACACGCGTCGTCGCTTCATCGGTCTCGATGTCGAACAACTCTACCGCCAGAAAAAATCGCCAGCACTTCACGGGTCGATCGGGAGATAATTTGTGCGTCGCAGCGAATCGTTGAGGCGGGTTCACGCTGATTGCGCGTTGGGTGACGTCAAGCGGAGCAGAGCGCTCGCATTGTCACTGCGATCCAGCGCCCACACGGCATCGATCAGCGGCTGCACATCATGGTCGGGACACCAGGACGCGGCGAGCGTGCGCAACTTGGCCTCGATGTCTCGGTCGCTCATCGGCTTGGCAAGGCTGCCGTGTGCGGCCGGTATGGCCACGGCGCGCTCCGCGCCGTCGGCCGTCCAGATTCGGACGATCGCGGACTCGACTGCAACGCTGTCATCTTGCTCGACCTCGATCCGCGCGCGCAGCGCCAGCACTGCGGGATCGCGGACGCAGGCGTCGGTGTATTGGGGTAAACCGATCTCTCCGAATTGCAGCGCTGCCGCCACGCTGTGCTGCACGCTCACCTGCGCCTCGCGGCCGGTCATCACATCAGGGCGATCCGTCCGCGCGGCGAGTAGGGGATGGCCGCGGACAACGATGCGGGTGATGGTCGCTGGTGCGATCGCGTGCGTCTGCCGTAGCTGCAACGCTGCATCGATCGCCGGATGCACGACAATGCCGGCCGGATAGGGCTTGTAGGTGTTCTTGTCCAACTCCCACGTCTCGCCGAGGTCCTCGACGAGAGCGGCCCAGTCGACGGACGACGGCGCGAGCGCGTTGAGATACCCCTGTCGGCCTTCAATCGGTGCGGCCGGGCCGCTGAAGCCACGTTCTGCGAGCAGCGCCGACCACAGTCCATTTCGCGCTGCATTCCCGACGCTCAGGCTCTTCGCTGGCGTGCCGAGGCACTCGACGAGGCCAAACTGATCGACGTCGAGCGATAACAGCTTTCCTGCCGCCGCCGCCGCCCCGAGCGTGCCGCACGTCGAGGTGATGTGCCATCCGCGCGCGTAGTGCTCGGGCGAGATGGCATTGCCGATCCGGCACTCGATCTCGACCCCGAGGGCAAACGCCAGCAGCAGGTCGCGGCCAGCGATAGGCCGAAGCTCGGCGAGGGCAAAAAGCGCAGGTGCGACTGGAGCCGTCGGATGAATCACCGTGCGAAGGTGCGTATCGTCGAAATCGAAGACGTTGCCACTGGCGGCGTTGAGGAAGGCGGCACTCAAGGCGTCGATGCGTTCCGTTCGGCCGATGATGGTCGCCTGCTGCGGGCCCGAGAACGACGCGAGAGAGGCGAGCGTCATCTCAACCGCATCTTCGCGGCAGCCGGCGAGCGCGGTCGCAATAAAGTTGAGCAGCGAGCGTTTCGCCTCATGGCGCATCCGTTCGGGGAGTTGGGCCCATTCCGTGCGCGAGATAAATGCGGCGAACGCTTTCGTGACGTCGGCTCGATCAACCATAAATCGTCCCTACAACTGCTACGCACACAAATCGAAGTCGCTGTCTGTGACGATCTCGGCGTCGACTGTTGCCGAGACTGCCAGCGAGGCGGCTATAGCAGTTTTACTTCAGGCGGAAGTATGCAGAATTGCGGGTACCGAATGATGGGCCGGTCGTGCATAAAGCGACCAGCCTGAAATGCCCCGAAATGCAACGGGGCAAACATCAAGCAATATCTGGGAGAGAAGCGATGAGACGGATTTTTCTGACCGCCGTTGTTGCGGTGCTGGCGGCCGCGCCCCTGTCGGCGCGGGCGGAAGTGACTGAATTGCGCATTCCGATGGGTGCCGGCGGGTTTGGATTCCTGCCGCTGCACATGATGAAAGAGCACAAGCTCATCGAAAAGCATGCCGCTGCGGCGGGCGTGCCGGTGACCATCAACTGGGCCAACATCGGCGGCCCGTCGGTCATGAACGAAGCGCTGCTGTCCGGCTCCGCCGACTTCATCTCGGCTGGCCCGCCCGCATTCCTGACGCTGTGGGACCGCACGCGCGGAACACCGGTCGCGGTCAAGGCGGCGGCCGCCATGAGTTCCATGCCGATGTACCTCAATACGACTTCGGAACATCTCAAGACGCTGGATGACATCAAGCCGGACGACAAGATTGCCGTCACAGCGGTCAAGGTGTCGATCCCGTCGATCATCATGCAGATGCACGCGTTGGCCAAGTACGGCAAGGCCGAGGCCTTCAAGTTTGACCGCAACACGGTGTCGATGACGCATCCGGATGGCGTGATCGCCATACTCACCGGCAACAAGCAGATCACGGCGCACTACACATCGCCGCCCTTCCATCAGCGCGAGATCAAAGACAAGGCGGTGCGGACGATCCAGACCACGAACGATGTGATGGGCGGCTCGACGACCTTCACGATGATCTCGACGACGGAGAAGTTCCAGAAGGCCAATCCGAAGGTCTTTGCGGCCTTTCTCGCCGCGGTGAAAGAGTCCCACCAGATGATCGCGGCCGACAAGCAAGGTGCCGCCAAGGTGCTGCTCGCGTCCATGGGCGGCAAGGGATGGGAGGTCGCCGAGCTCGTCGATATCCTCGGCGACAAGGATATCAAGTACACGACTTCGCCGGAGAACCTGATGAAGTACGCCGCGTTCATGAACAGCATCGGGTCGATCAAGGCGAAGCCGGAGTCATGGAAAGACCTGTTCTTCCCCGAGATGCACGGCCAGGACGGCAACTGACGGCGTCGCGAACACGCTCGACGTTTGACGAAAGGGCGGGCATGTGCGGCCCGCCCACTTAATTTCGATTGGCTGGGATTGAATGACCGACAAACCGAACAGCGACGTGTTGCTCGCCGTGGAAGGCGTTACGCTGCAGTACCGCACGCGCGACCATTTGGTCACCGCGACCTACCGCGTGAGCTTCAACGTTCACCGCTCTGACCGCTTCGTCATTGTCGGCCCTTCCGGATGCGGGAAATCGACGTTGCTCAAGGCGGTTGGTGGTTACATCCGCCCGGTCGAGGGTGAAATCCGTCTCAACGGTACGACGATTTCCAAGCCCGGACCCGATCGGGTTCTTGTTTTTCAGGAGTTCGACCAGCTCCTGCCATGGAAGACGGTGAAACAGAACATCATGTTCGCGCTTACGGCGAGTGGTCGCATGGGGCGGCGTGAGGCTGAGGCGCGTGCGCTTCATTATATTGCCAAGGTGAACTTGGCCGGCTTCGCGGACAGTCTTCCTCACACACTGTCCGGTGGCATGAAGCAGCGCGTCGCCATCGCGCGCGGCATGGCGATGGAGCCAGACATTCTCCTCATGGATGAGCCCTTCGCGGCGCTCGATGCGCTCACGCGTGGCAAGATGCAGGAGGAGCTGCTGCAGTTGTGGGACGACACGAAATTCACCGTGCTCTTCGTCACCCATTCCATCCCGGAAGCTGTCCGGATCGGCAGCCGCATCCTTCTTCTCAGCGCCCATCCCGGGCAGGTGAAAGCCGAACTCAACAGCTTCGGCGCCGATACCGTCGACGAGCATGGCACGTCCCTTGCGGGCCAAATCGAAGACCTCCTGTTCGACACGCCCGCCAGCCAGAGGAGCGCCACCCATGTCTGACGCGTCCTATGACGCGACGCGCACCAATCTTGCGCGTCCGCAGATCTTGAACACGGTGACGACCACGGGCTTGGGCGTCGTGCAACAGCCGCTCAGTGTGTGGCAACGCATTATCGGCTATGGTGCCGTGCGCAAGTCGCTGCTCCTCGTCATCATTGCGCTCGCCTGGGAAGTCTACGGCCGCTGGCTCGGTAACAGCCTCCTGTTCCCAACCTTCGGCGAGACGTCTGCGGCATTCGTCAGCGGCATCGCTTCGGGCGAGCTGGTGAGGTCCACCTGGTTCAGCGTCACGCTGCTGCTGCAGGGTTATGTGATCGGTCTTCTGTTCGCCGCAGCTTTCACGGCGCTCGCGAGTGCGACGCAGATCGGCTCCGATCTCCTCGAAACACTCACGTCGATGTTCAATCCCCTGCCGTCAATCGCGCTCCTGCCGCTTGCCATGATCTGGTTCGGGCTCGGCAATCCGAGCATCATCTTCGTGCTCATCCACGC
>LNEA01000079.1 GCA_001464855.1 Rhizobiales bacterium Ga0077530 | reverse complement strand
TGGTACATTTTCCAGCATAAGAACCAGCTCGACATCCCGAACGTGTTCGCGGGGCTGCTGACCGTGATCATTTTCGGCCTGCTGGTCGAGAACGTCGTTTTCCGCCTGATTGAGCGTAGTACGGTGCAGCGCTGGGGTATGCAGACCTAACCCTTGGCACGCGGTTGATCGGTCATTACCGACGCCAATGGAACCTTCTGGTGGGGGCGGCGTTCCCTGAGCCGACGGACGCCCCCACGAGCTGAGAGCGAAAATGGCCAACGGCTGATTTCGCTCGCTGGGTGTGTCCGGTGCTCAAACAGTGCTGGCGGACACGAATATGGCCAACGACCCCGACTCGCGGCGTACCGCGCGGCGTGATGATGCGGCGCGCGCTTCGAAGAACGCCACCGATGCCGCCGATCCACCCGAACTCAGCGAGAGCGAGCGCCGTCGGCTGCTGCTCCGCCATTTCCTCGGGACCTCGGGGCAGTTCTGGCGCGGCCCACGGCGGCTCCAGGCGTGGATGCTGACTGCCGGCCTTGTCGCCATCATTGTCGCAGTCGTCGGCGCCGCCTACGCCATGAACGTGTGGAACCGCGCCATATTCGATGCCCTCGAGCAGCGCAATGCGCCAGCGGTGGGTAGCTTGGCGCTCATCTATATCGGCATTCTCGCGGTCAGTGTCGCCTTCAGCATCGTCCAGGTCTACCTGCGCACCGCCATGCAGCGGCGTTGGCGGCGCTGGGTGACGACGCACATCATCGATCGCTGGCTGCAGAACGGCCGCTACTACCAGCTCAATCTCGTCACCGGCGACCACGCCAACCCCGAAGCGCGCATGTCCGATGACGTCCGCATCGCGAC
>LNEA01000078.1 GCA_001464855.1 Rhizobiales bacterium Ga0077530 | reverse complement strand
TACGGCATCGAACGCAAATGGCGTGAAACGCGCCTCTACCAGACCGCGCCGATCTCCACCAACATGGTGCTGGCTTTCATCGGCCAGAACGTGCTCGGCATGCCGCGCAGCTATTGAGATTGCAGGACGGAGACATCCAATGAAAATCGCAATCATCGGCGTCGGCGCCATGGGCTCCGTCTATGCGGCCCTTCTCGCCGATCAAGGCAAGCATGACGTCTGGGCCATCGACACCTGGAAAGAGCACGTCGACGCGATCCGCGAAAAAGGGCTGCGCGTCGAAGGCGCGTCGGGGGACCGCACCGTCAAGGTCAACGCCACGACCAATGCCGCCGACGTGAAGGACGCGGATCTGGTCATCGTCGCGACCAAATACGACGGCGTCGGCGCGGCGGCGAAGGCGGCACTTGAAATCGCCAAACCCGAGGCCCCGATCCTCGCGATCCAGAACGGTCTCGGCAGTGCCGACATCGTCGCCGATGTCGTTGGCTCGAAGCGCATCATGATGGGCGTGGTCGGCGGCTTCGGCGCGTCGATGAAAGGGCCCGGCCACGCGCACCACAACGGTATGGAATTCCTGCGCCTCGGCGAGATGGATGGCGGACTGACGCCGCGCCTCGAAACAGTCGCCAATGCTTGGCGCGCCGGCGGCTTCAAGGTTCTGACTTTCGATGACATCCACAAAATGGTCTGGGAAAAGCTGATCTGCAACTGCACCTACTCGGGGCCGTGCGCGATCACGGGCCTGCGCGTCGGCGAGCTGCAGGCCAGCCCGAGCGCGTGGAGCATCGCGGCTGCCTGCGCGCACGAAGCGTTCCAGGTCGCGCGCGCGAAAGGGATCACGCTCGATTTCGACGATCCGATCCGCTACGTGCGCGAATTCGGCCAGAAGATCCCGGGTGCGCGGCCGTCGATGCTGCTCGATCATTTGGCGGGGCGTCCAGCCGAGGTCGACAATATCAACGGCGCCATCCCACGCGAGGGGGCAAAGGTCGGCGTCGCGACGCCGGTCAACTCAGTCGTCGTGGCGTTGCTGAAAGGCAAAGAGTCCGGGTTCAAGTGAGCGGGCGTTGCGTTCGTAGAGACCCTGGAGGGGACTGATGGCCATCAGCCGCGAGACAAATTTCACGGTCGATGGCGCGCCTGACGATCTGCTCGAGCCGATGGTGCGCGCGCTTTCCGACATGCGCTGCCACCGGTTCAATCGCGATGGCCTGGTCGTCACCGCACGTACGATGATCAATTGGCGCAGCGTCGGGGAGATCATGACCGTGGCGTTAAGCGATGCCGGGAACGGCCAGACGCGCGTCGATGTCGCAAGCCGCAGCGCGCTGCGGACGGTTATCCTCGACTGGGGCGCCAACAACTCAAACCTCAGGCGCTTTGAAGCTGCATTCAGGAAGCGCATCGCCGCCCTGACGAAGGATCCAGTGGCGACGCGATGATGGCACTCTGAGCCGGATGACCGGGTCGCCGCCCGCATCTCCTGGTGAATTGCCATGTATTCGATGCCGCCTCGGATCGGCAGGAGGCGCAACCTTTGAGTTTACGGCAGGAGCTGCCCCCCGCGCGAAGTCTGAGCGCGCGCCACATGACATGCGGCCTGGCGCTGCTGCTCGTCTCCATCGTGGCGTTCAACGCGATCCTGTGGCTCGCCACGCCGACCCCGTACAATCAGACTGTGCTGCATCACGCTTGGGATGTCCTCAACGGCCGCAGCGCCGACGACTCGTGGGCCGTCATGCTATCGGCGGTCGACTATCTGCGCGCGCCCGGCCCAGATCCTGTCTATTC
>LNEA01000077.1 GCA_001464855.1 Rhizobiales bacterium Ga0077530 | reverse complement strand
GTGCGACACACCACGCTTCCGCCGTCGGCGCCGGTGGTGATCGAGGACCACGTGTGGATCGGTTCGAAAGCGGTGATCCTGCCCGGCGTGCGCATCGGCCGTCACGCTGTCATCGGCGCCGGCAGCATCGTCACCAACGACGTGCCACCACGATGCGTCGTCGCCGGCAACCCCGCACGCGTCCTCCGATACCTCACGGAAGTCGCGTAGAGGTCGGGCCGCCGACATCGCCAGCGTCGGGTGGGCACAAAGCTACCACCGCCGGCCCCTTTACGTTGACGCAGCTTTCTGCCGCTGGAACTTCGCGATATCCGCCTCCGCCTTGATCAGATCCAGCAACCGTTGAGCATTCGTCGCGGCGTCGAAATTTTTCGACACATGCGCCAACGCACGCGAACCCATTGTCAAACGCTGATCGGGACTCGCTAACAAGGACCTCAGGGCGTTGGTTAAAGCGGCGGTGTCTCCAGGCGGAACCAGAACCCCGGTTTCGTCATGACGCACAATTTCCGGAATGCCCGCGATCTTTGTCGAGACGATCGCCATGCCGGACGCTGAAGCCTCCGACAAAACCATTGGCAACGAGTCGCCAAAAGTTGGAAGAGCGAAGATATCGCATCCATGAAAGAGTTGCTTCAGTGGTTCGGAGTTTGGCTCCATGTCATTGTAGACGAAGAGGCCTTTCTCGACCGCGATCTTGTCCCGCGTGACGAGATGGAGTTCCACGCCGACGTCGCGTAGTGAGCGAAAGGCCTCGAGAAGATTCGATCCGCCTTTGCGCTCAAAGTTGCCGCCGACAAAGAGTATTTTTGCCGGACGGTTGAGGGGCTCGCGTGGCGCGGGGCGTCGCCATTCCGACACGTTCACGCCCGGCGGAATGACGACAACTTTTTCGGAGGGGACTTCGTAGGCGTTGACAAGCCCCAGCTTGGTCCATTCCGCCCACGCAACAATTCGCCGCGCCGCCTTATAGCAATCCCGGTTCAGGCGCCATTTCAGCGATTCGAGCCATGCCGGGCCTTTTTCGTGCTGATAGACACCGCCGAATTCATCGTATTGCAGCGGAGTCGCATCCAAGGAAACAATGCTAGGAAATTTATCCAGCCAAGATCTGGCCAAGATGGCCGGAACCTGCGTATGAAAAAAAAGAGCATCGAGGTTTGTCTGTTTCGTCATCAGCGCCAACTGATGGCGCGCTCTTAGCCCGGCTCTCACGGTCCAGTTGTTTTTGTATATGGGCACCCGGCTGGCTAGGCCGTCGACGTGAAAGTCGACAAGTGCCCAATGCGCCCTAACCTGCGGATCATTCGGCACATTGACCTGAAGGTTCTTGGCGTGGGTTATGTGCCCGAGCGCCTGCTCGAGGACGAACCCGATATCGTAGATAGCCATATTTCCCCCGTATGAGGCCTACCGGGTGTGGGCGGCCGAAGTCTTACTGCTTGTCCTCAGACTCGGCTCCAGCAGAATTGTTTGAGATCAGTACCCGCGATCAGGACACTCTTCCACCATCGCAGTTCCGGTTGAACAATATATCGTTATTGCGGGGCATTGAGACGGGTCGCCTCCCCACGATGCGCGCTCCATTTGTGTGCAGTGCGAACATCCTCGTGCCGCCCGACCGCCGTCGGTCCATGCATCCGATGTGCCAAGCGAGAGCCGAGCAACAGGCTCCAATTGATGGGTCAGATCTGCGACCCATGGTGGTTGCTGGCACGCAGATGACGATATCACGCAAGGAAACGAACTTGCCGCAAGTATCCAGGCCGGCCTAGTCTGTGCGCCGGCCCAGCCTGACCTTGGCCGCGGAGACACCTGGAACCAATTTTTTCGCACCATTAGGGGCCCGGGGGGGAGCAGGTGAGCAAACACGACTCGCCGTCAATGACTACGCTTGTCTGTACGCGCAACCGTGGGCGCTTGGTTTCGGATACGGTATCGTCGATTCTCGCCAGCACGCATCCGGACTTTGAACTTGTCGTGGTGGACCAGAGTTCCAACGATGAGACGGCCGACGCACTGAGGCCGTTTCTCAATGACCCACGGCTGAAGTACGTTCGGAGCCCGACAGTCGGTAAGGGCGTGGCGCTTGGTGTGGGGCTGAGCGAGAGCACCGGCCCCATCGTTGCACTCACCGATGATGATTGCGTCGTGCCGCCGGACTGGCTGCATAAATTGGATTCGATCTTCGCCCGGTACCCCAAGGTGGCTGTGGCATTCTGCGTCGTCGAGGCAGCGGGACATGATCCAAAATTGGGTTTCGTTCCGGACTACGTTCGATCAACCGAGCGCATGTCGACTTCGCCGCAGGACGCGCGCCACGTTCTCGGCCTCGGCGCCGGCATGGCCATACGGCGTGGCGTGATAGAGCGCCTTGGAGGAGTCGACCCGATGTTGGGGCCTGGCTCGGTATTCCCAAGTTGCGACGACCGCGATTTGGCCATCCGCGCGCTGCTTGCTGGACATCATGTATATGACACGGCGTCGACGAGCGTTAAGCATTTCGGATTCAGGACGTGGCAAGAGGGCCGAGAACTGACCCGCAGAAACTTTCTCGCGATCGGCGCGGTCTATTCGAAGTTCTTCAAATTCGGCCGTGTGCAGTTGATGTATATTCCGGCATACGAATTTGCCAAATATGCGTTATGGCCGCCGATTTGGGATTTGCTGCGCTTTCGCCAACCTCATGGCATAATTCGAATAACCGCATTTATCGAGGGTTTCATCCGGGGCATTCGCACTCCAATCGATCGAACCACCATGATGTTCGTCGACACGCGCTCGCTGTCACAGCCTGACAAGGTCGAACCCAGCCAGCCGCCAGTCAACCCTCGCTAGCCACCATTTGCTTGTTT
>LNEA01000076.1 GCA_001464855.1 Rhizobiales bacterium Ga0077530 | reverse complement strand
GACGGCTGACCTTTAATCTGGCGATTGCCTTCGTTGCAGGCACCCCACACGATGGGGAGAAAATCCATTGCCGGCACAATCGGCTCTTTACTGCGGATTAACAGCAGATCACTAAAACGTATGTGATGCCATGTTTATGGGGGCGCATTCATTTCGCAACTGCAGCATGCATCGCTTCCCGCGCGGCGTTTGAACCTTGCGCTTCAAGCTCATACCCTGAGCCCTCATAATTGCCATGTCCGAGCAGCGTAACATCTCAGCGACTGACATTGCCATCGTCGGGATGGCGCTTCGAGTGCCGGGCGCGACAAACGTCCAGGAATTCTGGCGCAACTTGCGCGGCAGCGTCGAATCCATCCGCTCGTTGACGGAAGAGGAGCTGCTTGCGGCTGGAGAGTCACCGGACAAGTTTCGCGACCGGAACTATGTCCCGCGCACCGCCGACCTCGACGGCATGGAACTGTTCGATCCGGATTTCTTTGGGTTTAGCCGCCAGGAAGCGGCGATCATGGATCCGCAGCATCGCCAATTCCTGGAATGCGCCTGGGAAGCGATCGAGAGTTCCGGGCGCCCGACGAAAAGCGTGAATGGGCCCATCGGCGTATTCGCCGGCTGCGGCATGGGCAGCTATTTCTATTTCAATATTTGTAGCCATCCGAAGCTTATCGACCAAGTCGGTATGTTTCTTCTTCGTCATACGGGCAACGATAAGGATTTCCTTGCGACCCGGGCCTCGCATCTGTTCGATTTGCGTGGCCCGAGCGTGAACGTGCAGACCGCGTGCTCGACTTCACTCGTCGCCGTGCACTACGCCTGCCAGAGTCTGCTCAATGGCGAATGCGACATGGCGTTGGCTGGTGGCGTGACGATCGAGCTGCCGCACCGCCGCGGCTACACCTTTCAGGATGGTGAGATCCTGTCGCCCGACGGCCACTGCCGTGCCTTCGACCATCGCGCCGAAGGCACCGTGTTCGGCAGTGGCGCAGGCGTGGTCGTGCTGCGCCGTCTCGCTGACGCCATTGCCGACGGCGATCCGATACGAGCCGTGATCAAGGCCACAGCGATCAACAACGACGGCGCGAGCAAGGCTGGCTATCTGGCGCCGAGTGTGACCGGGCAGGCCGAAGCCATCGTCGAGGCACACACGCTGGCGGGCATCACGGCCGATACCGTGCAATATGTGGAATGCCACGGTACGGGAACGCGAATCGGCGATCCGATCGAAATTGAAGCGCTGACCGACGCATTCAGGCATTCGACCGACAAGAAAGGTTTTTGCCGCGTCGGTTCGGTCAAGTCGAACATCGGACATCTCGATACAGCCGCTGGCGTCGTCAGCCTGATCAAGACGGCGCTGGCACTGGAGCACGGTGAAATCCCGCCGACGCTCGGCTATGAGAAGCCGAACCCCGCTATCAATTTCGCGGCGAGTCCGTTCCTGGTCTGTGATCGTCTGACGCCGTGGCCGGCAACCGATGGGCCGCGGCGCGCTGGCGTCAATTCTCTCGGCGTCGGCGGCACCAACGCGCACGCGGTGCTCGAGCAAGCGCCCGCCGCGGTGTCAGCCGCCGCGCGTGTCGATGGCGAGGGGCCGCATCTCCTCGTTCTCTCGGCCAAAAGCCGGAAAGCGCTGGACGAGAACGGTCGGCGGCTCGCCGATTTTCTAGGCTCCGATTCCGGTGCCGCGCTTCCCGATATCGCGTCGACACTCTTTCATGGCCGGACGCACTTCGCGCACCGGCGCGTCGTCGCAGCCCGTGATCGGGCGCAGGCAATATCGATCTTGCGCGCGACCGATCGCAACGCTGCTGCCGCGCACAGCCTCATCGAAAATGCGTCGGGCGCGGTCTTCATGTTCCCCGGCGGCGGGGCCCAATATACGGGGATGGGCCGATCGCTCTATCGGCAGGATCCGTCCTTCCGCAAAACGGTTGATGAGGGGCTTGGCTATCTGCCAACCGACGTCGCGACCGAGATCCGTGCACTTTGGCTCGACGATGTAACGCCGGATTCCGCGCAGCGATTTCTCAATCCGGCCCTCCAGCTTCCCGCGATTTTGATCGCGGAGATCGCGGTTGCTCGGCTTTGGATGAGCTGGGGCATCAAGCCTGTTGCGCTCATCGGGCATTCGATGGGTGAGAACGCAGCCGCTTGCATTGCTGGCGTGCTGAGCTTCAAGAGAGCCGTCGAACTTGTGCACTTGCGTGGCCGGCTGTTCACCGAAATTCCGGCGGGCGGAATGCTGAGTGTCCCGTTGGCTGAGGAAGACCTTCTCGCTCGTCTGCCAGCAGACCTCGATCTCGCATCGGTGAATGCGCCGGAGCTGTGTGTCGTGTCTGGCACCAACGATGCGCTCGACCGTTTCCAGGCATCGCTTGCCAAGGACGAGATCGAGGCGATCCGAGTCCCGATCGACATCGCAGCGCATTCCCGAATGCTGCAGCCGATTCTCGAACGCTTCGAGGCATTTCTGAAGGCCGGCCCCCTCGCCGCTCCGAAAATTCCGATCGTCTCGAATCTGACGGGCACCTGGCTCACGGATGCGCAGGCCCGCGATCCCGCATACTGGCGCGCGCATCTGAATTCGACGGTCAAATTCGCCGAAGGAATGAGTGTCCTGGCCAAGGATCCGGCGCGGATCTATCTCGAAGTCGGACCGGGCCGCGCCATGTCGTCACTCGCGAAGGCGCAGGGCTCGATCAACGCCAATCAGGTGATCAACAGCCTTCCGCACGCCGACGAAGCGACCGACGATCGCGTGCATTTCTTTGGCGCCGTCGGACGTGCCTGGGCAACCGGGCTTCCGGTTCCGTTGGAGCGCCTGTGGGCTGGCGTAGAGACACGCCGCGTTCCGCTTCCGACCTATGCTTTCCAGCACGAGTCCTACTGGATCGCTCCAAACGAGCAGCCGCGGTCGGTCGGTGCCGGCACCCTCAAACACGAGACGATCGACGACTGGTTCGCTGCGCCGACGTGGGTGCGCACGCCGCTTCTGTCCCAACCCGATCAATTGGCGGACGCCAACTCTGGCGCGGACCGGCGTTGGCTCGTCTATTCCGATGGATCGGCGCTCGCTTCTCGGCTCGCCAAGCGGCTCGAAGGGACCGTTGTGGTCGTCACCAACGGCCCCGAGTTCAAGAAAATCGATGAGCGCCGCTGGAACGTCGATTTCGCGGGTTCTCCTCGGTCGTCGAGCCAGCACCAGCAACTTCTGGACGAACTGAGGGAAGGCGGTTTTCAGCCGACCGATGTGGTCTACTGCTGCGGCCTGGACGGCGTGTTCGCGACGCTCGGCAAGCGGATGATGCAGAAAGATCTGGAGCAGAGTCTCCGAGCTGCGTTCTTCGTGCCGACATTTATCGTGCGCTCGCTTGGCCGGATGGGCGATCCAGTCAACTTCAGCGTCGTGACGCGAGAACTGGCCCAGGTCGATGATGAAGCCGTCGA
>LNEA01000075.1 GCA_001464855.1 Rhizobiales bacterium Ga0077530 | reverse complement strand
CAAGCAGCATGACCAGCTCGCACGCTTCCTGAATTCCGCCCCGTTCGGCATGGCGACCATCGCCGCGGACGGTCGTGTCCTCAACGCCAACGCGCCGTTCACACACCTCTTCCGCGATGGTGCCGCGCGTGACATCACAACCACCGGCGACATCGTCAGCCGGGTCACCGATATCGATGCCCGCGCGACCCTACAGCGTGCCATCGATCAGGCATTGAAGGGCCGCGCCGGTGACGAACCCGTGGAGGTCACGCTCGGCAAGGACGGTGCCTACACCCGTCGCCTGTTCCTCAACCCAGTCTCGGGCAACGGCGAGGCGGCAGCGGTCGTCTACGTGATCGATGCGACCGAGCAGAAGGCGCTCGAACTCAAGTACGCGCAAAGCACCAAGATGGAGGCCGTCGGCAAGCTCGCGGGCGGGATTGCCCACGACTTCAATAACGTCCTCACCGCCATCATCGGCTTCTCCGATCTCCTGCTGCAGACGCATCGTCCGACCGATGCCGCCTACAAAGACATCATGAACATCAAGCAGAATGCCAACCGTGCCGCCGGCATGGTGCGGCAGCTCCTGGCGTTCTCGCGTCGACAGACGCTGCAGCCGGAAGTGCTTGAGCTCGGCGACGTGATCAGCGATACGGCGGCGGCGCTGCTGCGCAAGCTGATCGGCGAAACGGTCGATCTCAAGATTTTCTCGGGCCGCGATCTCTGGCTGGTCAAGGCCGACCGCACCCAGCTCGACCAGGTCGTGATCAATCTCGCCGTCAACGCCAAGGACGCGATGCCCGACGGCGGACGGCTCACGATCGAGATGCGCAACGTCGGTGAAGCCGACACGCGCGCCTTCCGCGGCATGGGGATGCCGGCCGGCGAATACGTCGAGATCGCAGTGACCGACACCGGCCACGGCATGACGCCGGAAATCATGGCCAAGATCTTCGAGCCGTTCTTCTCGACGAAGGAAGTCGGCAAGGGCACCGGCCTCGGGCTGTCGACGGTGTACGGCATCGTCAAGCAGACCGGCGGCTTCGTGTTCCCCGAGAGCGCGCCAGGAAAAGGCACGACCTTCCGGGTCTACCTGCCGCGCTACGTACCGACACAAGCCGATGCGGATGCCGCCGCCGCCCAGCGCGCGCCGAAAAAGGAACGCCAGCGCGATCTCACCGGAAGCGGTCGAGTGCTGCTGGTCGAGGACGAGGATTCGGTGCGCAGCTTTGCCGTGCGCGCGCTCAAGCGGCAGGGCTACGAGGTCGTCGAGGCGGCATCCGGTCTCGAGGGATTGGAACGCTTCGAGGAACAGGGCGGCCGCATCGACATCGTCGTCAGCGACGTGGTCATGCCCGAGTTGGACGGGCCGAGCAAAGATCATCTTCATGTCGGGCTATCCGGACGATGCGTTCAAGCGCAACCTCGATCCCGACGAACAGTTCGCCTTCCTCGCCAAGCCCTTCACGCTTCCGCAGCTAGCGACGAAGGTGAAGGAAGAGTTGGAAAGGTAGGGGCGCTCGGAATGGCCAGCGCCGGAACATTGACCGTCGGCCCAAACGACCTCCAGCAAGTCATTACGCGTCTGGAACGCTGCGATCGATCCGTCGTTCAGTGGAAGCATGTCGAGGACGGTCCCGTCGAGCGCTTGGATGTCCAATCCGCCGACGAGAGCCTTTGCGACTTTACAATAGAAGTGCAAGCGAAGGGCGGACCGGATTACGGCTTCTATTTTGCCCACGGCGCAGCATTCGAAAGCATCATGCAAGCGGAATTTAATCTGCATTCCGTTGCAGGCGCTGTCATCGAGGGGATGGTGCGCGAAAGGGTTTGGAAGCTGGGAAAATCGTTCGTCGTCAGGAATGAAGTGATTGTGACGCTGTCCGATGCTCGGACGCTGGGCGACAGATCCTCAATTCTCGTTCCATGGCTGTGGAAGTTGGCCTCAGCTCACGACATCGCGTATCGCCCCTATCCGATGGCGCGCTGAGCGTCCTCACCGCTCGCACGAGTATCTTCGCAGCAAAGACACCGATCCGCTCAGAGCGTGTCTACCGCGTCGGCTGAGCGGCAGCCGCGTCCCAGTCGCCGAAGTGCGCCGGAGCCAGCCGGCTCATATCGAGCGTGCTGAAGGACACTAAGACTGGCGCCGGCTGCTGCGGGAGGGCAGGCGCCAAGGTGGTTTGGCCGATCGCGGTCGCGGTCGACCAAGCGACGAAGCCGGCAACACACAGGATGCTCCCGGCCGCCATCATGCGGTG
>LNEA01000074.1 GCA_001464855.1 Rhizobiales bacterium Ga0077530 | reverse complement strand
ATCCGGTCGATCTGCTCGTTTACCGATGCTTCCTTCTCAATGTAGGTATCGGTGCGCGGAACGTAGGCCTCGGGCTGGTAGTAGTCGTAGTACGAGACAAAATACTCGACCGCGTTCGACGGGAAGAAGCGCTTGAACTCGCCGTAGAGTTGGGCGGCCAGCGTCTTGTTCGGCGCCAGGATCAGGGCGGGGCGCTGCGTCGCAGAGATGACGTGCGCCATCGTAAAGGTCTTGCCGGATCCGGTGACGCCCAGCAGAACCTGGTTGCGCTCGTGCTTTCTCACGCCATCGACCAGTTCCGCGATCGCCTGGGGCTGGTCGCCATTGGGCTCGAACTCGGACTCCAGCAAAAACGCGACGCCGCCTTCCGATTTCTCCGGCCGCTCGGGACGGTGCGGCATGAACATCGGCAGATTGCCGTTGACGAGCGGATGCGCGGCGATCATCGGCTGTGCCGCTACCAGGGCCTTGGCGCGTTCGGAGCGCTCGTCGGGGCGCGCGAGAATTGCGTTCAGGGTCGCCGAGGGCGAGAAATCCTCGGGGCGCGGTTTGACCTGGCGGAGGGCTGGGAGGATGCCGGTGCCTGCGCCGCCCGCAACCTGTCCCCTCTCCCCGTCCTTTACGGGGAGAGGGCTAGGGTGAGGGGCGGAACCTTGCGCTGCGGCCTGCGGCCGCCCCTCACCCCGACCCTCTCCCCGCGAGCGGGGAGAGGGAGAAGAGTGCGGCAGAAATGGCGCTTGCGGCGCCTCGCCGAAGCCCGGCGTCCGGGCGCTCGTCTCATTGGGCGGTGACGCAGGCTTGCCCGAGCGCCCCCGCGATGGCCGCGGACGTGGCGTTGTATCAGCGTCGCCCTTAGGCGTTTTTGGGGATTTGGCCATTGCCCGGAATATGGCGCCGGTCGCCCGACGACACAATGGCCGTTCCTGACAGCTGCCCCTCGGGAGCGCCGACTATCAACAGGGGTGAACCTCCACTTCAGCACGCTGCGGAAGGGTCGTCATTTCGCGGCGGCAAGTTCCACCAGCTTCGCAATCGTATTGACGTTGCGCGCGGTGCCCTTCGCCGCGGCAGGAATCTTGAGCTTGGATCGTCCCATCCCCGAGCCGTACGCGACATAGATTTCCCGTTTGCCGAGGCACACTTCCTCATCCACGCGCCCTTTGATCGTCTCGAGCGCATTCTTGGGCGGTGGATCGTCCAGGAAGATGGCGACCGTCCAGTTGGGAGGGGCATCCGGGAAAGGGTTGGACTGGAGAACCATTTCCAATTGCTTCGCCGTGCGAACGATGACTCCGACCGGCTTGCCGGCATATGCGGCCAGGCGTTTCTCAAGTGCGCCCTTGATCTCGGCCTCGCCCTGAGACGCCGAGAACACCACATTGCCGCTGGCGATATACGTCTGAACCCGCTCAAAGCCCTGCGCGATGCACATCGTCTTCAGCTCGGACATTGGCAGTTTGCCCGTCCCGCCGACATTCACTGCCCGCAGCAGGGCGACATAGCTCGGCATCCAAAGGCCCTTTCGCGCGAATGCATCGCGATCGAGACCGACGGTCTAAAACTCCACCTCGAGCTCGATCATCTCGTCGGGCTCGGCGACCGCGCCTTCGGTCCATTCCTGCATCAGCGGCCACGCAAGGACCGTTTCGCAGTAACCCTGCAATAGCGGATCGAGTTCGACGGCGTATGTGCGGAACCGCGTACATACGGGCGCGTACATGGCATCCGCTACCGTTGGCTTGTCGCCGAAGAGGTACGGCCCGCCGTACTTCTCCAGGCACTCCGTCCAGATCGCCTTGACCCGTTCGACGTCCGGCCGCGCCCCCGAAAAAATCTTGAACTTCTTGTGCCGGGTCTTGAGGTTCATCGGCAGCGCCGAGCGCAGGTTATGAAACCCGGAGTGCATCTCGCCAGAGACGGCCCGGCAGTGCGATCGCGCGACCCGATCCGCTGGGAAAAGCCCCGCAGATGGCGCCACCTCGTTGACGTACTCGCCGATGGCCAATGTATCCCAGACCGTCACCCCGTCATGGACCAGTCGCGGCACCAGCACCGAGGGCGACAACAGGAGGAGTTCCTGACGGTTGTCGGGGTCATCGATGTCGACCCGCTCCTCGATGAGGTCCAATCCTCCCATCTTGCAGAGCAGCCAGCCGCGCAGCGACCAGGACGAATAGTTCTTGGAGGAGATCGTCAGCCGAGCCTGCGCCATGTGGTGGATTGCCCCGATAGCCTTAACGCGCTGCACAAAAATTCTTCTCGCGCTGCACAATAGACTGCACTAGCTTTGAGGAGTTGCGCAAGCCCATGCCGCCAGGAGCCAGGTAGATATGCTTTATCAAGCCTACCAGTTGCAGGACGATTTGGCCGCCCTGTTCCGCTCCAGCGCCCGCTGGGCGATGGGCACATTCGGGGTGGGCATGAGCCTGCCGGGCCCGTTCGGCGGCCACTTCATGGCTGCGCTGGCCATGATTTCGCGCTTCGAACTTTCACACACGCGGCCTGCCTTCGGCATCGATACCGTGCGGGTCGGCAACCGTGACGTGCCGGTTGCGGAGGAGGTGGCGCTCGATCTTCCTTTCGGCAGGCTGATCCACTTCGCGAAGGATGTCGACACGCCGCAGCCGAGTGTCATGATCGTCGCCCCGCTCTCGGGCCATTTCTCGACGCTGCTCGCCGGCACGATCAAGACGATGCTCGTCGACCACGATGTCTACATCACGGACTGGGCCAACGCGCGGGATGTGCCTGTCAACGCCGGCACCTTCGGGGTCGATGATTACGTCGATTACCTGATCAAATTTTTTGAGACGATCGGCCCCGGCAGCCACGTCCTCGCCGTGTGTCAGCCGTGCGTGCAGACGCTAGCCGCCGTGTCGGTCATGTCGGCCGCCGGCAATCCGGCGACGCCGATCTCAATGACGCTGATGGCCGGCCCGATCGATCCGCGCGAGAGCCCGACCGAGGTCAACGAACTCGCGGTCGCGAAATCGCTCTCGTGGTTCGAGAACTCGGTCATTCACAAGGTGCCCGCCCGATATGCTGGCGCCGGCCGTAAGGTTTACCCGGGCTTTCTCCAGCTCATCGCGTTCGTGTCGATGAACCTGCCGCGGCACACGGCGGCACACCGCAAGCTTTATGCGCACCTCGCCGCGGGCGAGGAGAAGGAAGCCGCAAAGATCAAGGATTTCTACGACGAGTATTTCGCCGTCCTCGACATGACCGAGGAATTCTACATGGAGACCATCGACCGGGTGTTCCAGAAGGCGGAGCTGGCGCAGGGCCAGTTCACCCACCATGGCGCGAAGGTCGATCCCGCCGCCATCCGTAAGACCGCGCTCCTCACCGTCGAAGGAGGTCGCGACGACATCTGCGCGCTCGGCCAGACGTCGATCGCCCACGACCTCTGCAGCTCGCTGCGTCCGCATCTGAAACGCCATCACCTGCAGGCCAATGTCGGCCACTACGGCGTCTTCAACGGCAAGCGGTGGGAAAAGGAAATCTACCCCATCGTCCGCAACATGATCCTGGCGATGGAGTAAAGGCCGCCTGCATCGCCACGCCTGTCAGGGAGCAAAGCGACCCGGCGCGAGCTGTCCCTATCGGAGCCGGCAAGCGCAGCGAACATCGGCGTGAGATAAAAAATGGTGCTGCCAGTGAGGATTGAACTCACGACCTCTCCCTTACCAAGGGAGTGCTCTACCACTGAGCTACGGCAGCTTACCCGTCGTCCCGGCGCGCGTGGTGGCGCCCGAACTTGGACGGCCCTGATCTAGCCTGACTCACCCCCCGCCGCAACCGGCGATTTTCCTTGAGTCGCCTGGTGCCGGCAGCCGACCGGCGATCACCCCGGGCTCACTTCCGTGTGAACCGTGCGGATACGGATTGCCATATCACACCGGTCCAATATTCAAGCTGCGCGCCCAAAGCGGCCGAATCGTCCCTTGGAGCGTTGACCCGATGATCCCATGAGCCCAAACACCCGCATAGGAATCTGATGAACTTCCTTCAACCCTTCACGCCGCAATTGCTGAGCGTCCTGCGCATCATGTCCGGCCTGCTCTTCCTGCAACATGGAACCACGAAGTACCTGAACATCCCGATCGGACCGATGAACAACGCGACCCCGATGAGCATGTCGGGAGCAGCCGGAATCATCGAACTGGTCACCGGCGTACTGCTGGTCGTCGGCCTGTTCACGCGTCCGGCAGCCTTCATTGCCTCGGGCATGTGCGCTGTCGCCTATTTCTATGCCCACGCCGGTCGTGGCTTGTTCCCGATCCTGAACGGCGGTGAGCTGGCGGTCCTCTACACCTTCACGTTCCTTTATCTTGCTGCGGCCGGGGGCGGACCCCTGAGCCTCGACCGGATCATCCGCAAGGCTGATTGACCCGCGGCGCTCTTGCGCTCGGCGTACGAGCCTGTAGACAATCTTTTGCGGCCGCGCTGGCAGTTCCGCGCGGCCGTATGCTTTTGTCAGCCTCAACCGCTCATAAGACGCCGCTCAAAGAAGCCGCCAAGGAACGCCCTATGACCGCCCCCAGCAGCCCCGGCGCCCTCGCCGGCATCAAGGTGATCGACCTCTCGCGCGTGTTGGGAGGGCCGTTCGCGACGCAGCTCCTGTCCGACCACGGCGCCGACGTGATCAAGCTCGAACCGCCGCAGGGCGACGAGGTGCGCGACTGGGGCCCTCCGTTCAACGAGAACGAGGACGCGTCCTACTTCATCGGCGTCAATCGCAACAAGCGCTCGGTCGGCCTCGATCTCGCCCAGCCTGAAGGACGCGCAGTTCTGCTGCGCCTGCTCGAGGGCGCTGACGTCCTGATCGAAAATTTCAAGCCGGGCTCCATGGAGAAATGGGGCATCGGCTACGACGAACTCGCGAAGAAATTCCCGCGCCTGATCTACTGCAAGGTGTCGGGCTTCGGCGCTGAAGGCCCCCTCGGCGGATTTCCCGGTTATGACGCCATCGTCGGCGCCATGGCCGGCCACTACAGCGTCAACGGCAGCGCCGAGACCGGCCCGATGCGCATGGGCATCGCCGTCGTCGACATCACCACCGGCCTCTACTCCGTGATCGGCATCATGCTCGCCATGCACGAGCGCCAGACCTCGGGCAAAGGCCAGTTCATCGATTGCGCGCTCTACGACAGCGCGTTGAGCCTCATGCACCCGCACTTCCCGAACTATTTCCTCTCCGGCAAAGTCCCCGGCCTGACCGGCAACACACACGGCAACCTGGCGCCGTACGGCATGTTCCCGACCAAGACCTGCCGCGTCATGATCGGCGCCGGCAACAACCGCGCGTTCAAGCGCGTATGCGAGGAACTCGGTGTCCCTGAGATGGCCGAGGATCCGCGCTTCGCCACCAACGGCGACCGCGTCAAACATCGCGACGACCTCAACCGCATCATCACCGAGCGGCTGTCGCACGTCGACGGCATGACGTTCTCGTTGAAGTTGCTCAAGGCGGGCTTGCCCTGCGGACCCGTGCTCAACGCCGAGGAAGCGCTGAACCACCCGCACGCCGCCGCCCGCGGTGCCATCGTCCAGTCCGGCTCGTACAAGGGCATCGGCACGCCGGTGAAACTCTCGCGCACACCGGGCAGCCTCAAGTCACCGCCGCCGCGCTTCTCGCAGCACACCCGCGAGGTGCTCGCCGAACACGGCTTCGACGCTGCGGCCATCGAGCGGCTGACGGCGGCGGGCGTGCTGGTCGAGAAGCGGCGGGTATAGCACCCAGCACATAATCGGGGCGCCTCATGATGACGGCAGACGGGCTCATCACCGGCCTCGTGAGTGGCGATCGCATCATCGATCGCCCCTCGTTCGACGCCCGCGTCGAGCGCGCCGCCGCCGGCCTCGACGCGCTCGGCGTCGGCCAGGGCGACTGCGTTGCGATCCTCATGCGCAACGACATCACCTTCCTCGAAGCCTCCTACGCCGCGATCCGCCTCGGCGCCTACGCCGTCCCGATCAACTGGCACTTCCATCCCGACGAGGTCCGCTACATCCTGCGCGACTGCTCAGCGAAGGTCCTCATCACCCACGCCGATCTGCTCGACACAGCACGACAGGCCGCGCCCGCTGGCGTCACAATCCTGACCGCGCCGACGCCCGATATCGTCGCACAAGCGTTCGCGATTCCTTGGGACAGCTGCGCGGTGCCACCCGATGCCCGCGACTGGGACGCCTTCATCGAGGCGCACGCGCCCTGGACCGGCGCGCCGCGTCCGCAAACCCTCAGCATGATCTATACGTCCGGCACAACCGGCAGTCCCAAGGGCGTCCGCCGCGCGCCGCCGACACCCGAGCAGCAGGACGCCCTCAACGACTCCCGCCGCGTCGTCTACGGCGTCGCACCCGGCATCCGCACAATCATGGCCGGTCCGCTCTATCACACCGCGCCTAACGCCTTCGTGCTTCGGGCCGCCCACATCGCCGATGCCCTGTTCCTGATGCCACGCTTCGACCCCGAGGCGATGCTCGCCCTCATCGAGCGCCAGCGCATCGATACGCTCTTCATGGTGCCGACCATGTTCGTGCGGATGCTCAAGCTGCCGGAAGAGGTGCGCCGCCGCTACGACCTCTCCTCGCTCCGCTTCGTCATGCACGCCGCCGCGCCCTGCCCGGTCCACGTCAAGCGCGCGATGATCGAGTGGTGGGGACCGGTCATCTCGGAATTCTACGGCGCCACCGAGAGCGGCGCGGTCACGCTGGTCTCGAGCGAGGAATGGCTGAAGAAGCCCGGCACCGTCGGCCGCGCCGCCAAGGGCGCGACGATTTCCATTCAGGACGAGCAAGGCCGCGAGGTGCCGCAGGGCGAGGTCGGCGAGATCTACTCGTCGATCGATTTCTACCCCGAGTTCGCCTACCACAACCTCCCCGAAAAGCGCGCCGAGATCGAGCGCGGCGGCATGATCACCGTCGGCGACATGGGCTACCTCGACGCCGACGGCTACCTGTT
>LNEA01000073.1 GCA_001464855.1 Rhizobiales bacterium Ga0077530 | reverse complement strand
CAATCCGAAGGCCTCGAGAACCGCAACCAATCACTCCGCAAACTCTTCCACCTGCCGCTCATCTTTGCCGCGGCCCTGCTCTCGTTCGCGCACGGCGCCAACGATGTCGCGAACGCCATCGGCCCGCTGGCGGCCATCATAGAAGCCGTGCACGCAGGCAATGTCGCCAACCTCGTTGCGATTCCGGCCTGGGTGATGATCATCGGTGCGCTCGGTATCAGTTTTGGGCTGTTCTTCTACGGCCCGCGCCTGATCAAGATGGTCGGCGAACAGATCACCAAGATGAACCCCATGCGCGCCTATTGCGTCGCGCTCTCGGCCGCACTGACGGTGATCGTCGCCTCGGCACTGGGATTGCCCGTGAGTTCCACCCACATCACCGTTGGCGCCGTCTTCGGCGTCGGGTTTTTCCGCGAGTACTACACGACGCACTCGAGCCGTCGGCGCGCATACATCCGCACTAAGGACGGCGAAAAGATCAACGTCAAGGAGCACAGGGCGCCCGATCCGGAAGAGCTGCTGCGGCGCAAGCTCGTACGGAGATCGCACTTCACGGTGATCGTGGCTGCTTGGGTGATCACCGTGCCGGTCTCGGCGCTGCTGGCAGCCGGAATTTTCTTCGGGCTGTCGCAGCTTCGCTAACGGGCGGAAATTATTCGGGCGAGGTTCATTCGCCACTCAATGCTTTGCGCAGCGCGGCGACCATCGCGCCGGTTCCAGCGATCAAGCCCACGTCGAGCGGTGGGGCCTGCGAGGAAAATTTCGCGATCACGATGTTATTGGCGAGATCGACGAACACGTTCTGGCCGTGGATGCCCATGCCGAAGAGCACCGGCTCGGTCCCATGCTCGACGTACCATTTCGAGCGATAGTGCATGACCGCGCCGGGATAGAGTTCGGTGAAAGTGCTGGCATTCCATGCGTCGGTGTCGCCGTTGCCGATGATGTCGGCGATCCACGCTTCGGGGATGATCTGCAGCGATCCGCGCGCGCCACGATCCGCGATGAGCTGGCCGACGCGGGCGAGGTCGCGCGTGGTCGTGCACACGCCGCCGGCGCATCGCGACGCACCGAAGCGATCGATCGACAGGTAGGCGCTGTCGCCGGCGCCCATCGGCTGCCAGATCAGTTCGCTCATGAGGTCGGCGAAGCGCTTTCCGGCGGCACGTTCCACGATCCAGCCAAGCAGGTCCGTGTTGACCGAAATGTAGTGGAAGCGGCCCCCGTGCGGGCGATCGGCTTCAGTCAGTTCGCGAAAGAACGAGCGTAGATCCCCGGGCTGCTCGCCGGGCGCCAGAGGGTTCCAGCCGGTTGCTTTGCGATAGTTGATGATCGGCCCGCTCGTCGCGGTGTAGTCCTCGTCGAACACCAGGCCGGTGCGCATGTCGAGCAGGTGGCGCACGGTCGCGCCGACGAAGGCGGTATCGCGAACTTCCGGCACGTAATCCGTCACGGGCCGGTCGACGTCGAGTTCGCCACGCCCCACCAGGATGCCGGCGACCAGCGCCAGCATGGATTTCGAGACCGACATCAGGATATGCGGCGAGCGCGCGGTCATGCCGTTGGCGTAGTGCTCGAATACAATATTGCCCTTGTGCAGAACGACAATGCCATCGGTGCTGCTATCGCTGAGGAAGCGGGCGAGTGGGATGGCGTCGCCGCCGGGAATGGCGATCGGCAGGC
>LNEA01000072.1 GCA_001464855.1 Rhizobiales bacterium Ga0077530 | reverse complement strand
GCTCTCGGAGCGAATGCGCGTAATACCCATGCGCTCAGCGATCTCATTCGCTTCCTTGCGGCGCGGAAGCTCGCGGAACGTCTTGAAATGATGCGTGCCCTTCCACGCTTCGGCCTCCTGCTTATGGCATTCAGCGCAAGCGTTCGGGCCAACGATCTTGGCCACGTCGGAGGCAATCGTCGCGCTCGCGGCCCAGCCGAATATCGTCAACAGTCCAAATACACCGAGCGCGCACAACCATATCGACGCGTTCGCTCTTGATTGAGCGCGCGCACATCTCACGATCGACCAAAAGATACGCGCGTCAGGAACGATAATGGCTTCTCACCCTTGCTTCGGCCATTCCGAAGGGCGGCGCCGGACGCTCCGGCCCGGCTCGGAGGCCGTCAATCGCGAACGGCTTCAGGTAGCGACCGAGTGGTCGTGCGAGCCAACCCTTAGCGCGCCTCAGGACACTCTCTTGGTCGGCATCGATGCTCGGCAGGAACGGGTCGGCATAGCAAACGGCTCCGGCGTGCATAGCGATGGATTTGATGGCATCGACCATGCCTGGCGCGCCGCAGGCATAGAGCACATCGCTCGGTACTAGGCGCGGCAGATAGTCGGTCGGACGGCCGAGCTGCACGGCCTCGGTCAAGGACTGCGGTGTGCTGCACACGGGCACGATGACGACATTGGGAAAGCGCGCCAGCTTCACGAGCGCCGGGCCCATATAGAGCGACTCGATGCTGCGGCCACCGGCAATGATCATCATCCGGCGCTCGGGATTCTCGCGCAACGCCGCGACGGCGATCGACCAGATCGGCGCGAATCCAGTGCTGGTGGCGACGAGGAACAGGCGACTGTCGAGGTTGGGACGGAAGTGCGCTGAGCCATACGGACCAACGAGTGTCACCCGATGGCCCGGCCTGATCGTCCTGCCAAGTGCCGCGGTGACGCGCCCGCCCTTCATGCGTCGGACATGGAACCAAACCGAACTGTTGTTTGCCGTCTCCTGCAGGGGATGGGTGATGCTGAAAGGGCGGCTTGGATAGCCGTTGAATCGCACCTGCGCATATTGCCCTGCATGATGAGGTAGCGCGCGGTCGGTAGTGATGCCGACTTCGATCACGTCCGACGATAGGGGCCGCAATGAGTTCAACACGCCGCCGACCGTACGCGCGATCGACGGCGCCCTCTTCTCGATCACCACATCGCCAACGATCCGGCATTGACAAGCGTGAACGATACCAGGCTCGGCGCCTTCGCCGCCCCGAACGTTGCCCGACACCAGTCGCACGCAACAGGTCCCGCAGTGGCCGGCGCGACAGTCGTGGGGAAGATCGACACCGTTACTTAGGGCCGCGTCGAGCAGCAGATCACCGCGGCGCGCGCGAAAGCTGTTACCATCAATCGTTATCTGGTGACTCAACGCCATTATTCGATCCCGTAAGAACTCGCTTTATCATCGCGAATGCGCAGCCCACCACCACTGCGCTTCGCGCAGCAATAACACTTCACTCGCTATTAACGCGAAGCCGTTTCCCAGCGACCAGCGACAGCACTTTCGATCCCAATTTCACTCCGCGATTGGATATTCGAGCAACACGCTCGCATGGCGCAGGCCACATCGATCGGCCACAATGATGTATGCGCCCATCATGGTCAGAGCATGACGATTTAATGGTGACAGACGGCACGGAAATAGCGCCACGCCCGAAACAATTTAGGGTCGACGCCACGCGAGAGTGGCGCGCACGTCTCAAGACCTCGGAACAATTCACCTGCGCTACCGCAAGCTCTGAGATGCACAGATGATGCGTAAAAATAGGCCTTTCGCAATCTCCAACGCACCGACACGAAAGCAGAGTGCCGACGCGCAATACCCTTTATGCTCGCCAAATGATTATTTCAAAATGTTTCGTTACATTCTGCAATTGCATGTGACCCGTAATAATTCAATGAGCATTTGTTTTTGGTTCCGACATTCGATTGTCATTATTTCGCTTCGAGCGCGACCATTTCACGCCTCTTTTCTCTTATTAATCTTTCCAATGTTCTGCTCAGCGATCAAATGCGGGATTTGCCCTGATATCCGTGGGGGATGAGGGCGAAGAAATTTGGGGAATTAGAGTAATGCGTCACGCGATAAAGCACTTATCGCACGCTTCGATCGTTTCCATAGCGGTCGCGAGCGCCATTCTCAGCCATACAGCACTCCTACGCCACAATGCCGTCGCCGAGCCTCGCAACGGCGGGCAACCCCAAGCGGTACAAATTCCACCGAATTTGAAGCTCGCACAGGCGGCGCCGAAGGATCCGGTCGCCGCGCTCGAGGCCTTGATCAAGGATGACGAGGAGAGGCGCGCCAAGGACAAAGGCGCCGCCGAAAAAGGTACTACCTCGGCCAAGCCCAGTGGCGTCGGAGCGGCGCAGAAGCTGCCTCCGGTCGTGGGGTCGTACGGCAAGGGACAAATGTCGATCTTTGAAGCGGCCGCGAAAGCCCTCAAGGGCGAGAAGCCGCCGATCCCCGTTATCGACGATGAGACTCTCTCTCACTATCCAACTGCTGCCCAGTGCGGCGAGTGCCACAAGCAGATCTACGACGAATGGTCGTCTTCGAACCACGCCTACGCGTCGATCTCGCCGATGTTCCACGCGTTCGAGCAGAAATTCCAGGAGCTGACTCAGGGCACCGTCGGCACCTTCTGCGTGCGTTGCCACGCGCAGGTCGGCACCCAACTCGGCGAGAACCGCGAAACGCCGCTGTGGCAGCGGGCCGAAATCTCGCGTGAAGGCGTGACCTGCATCACCTGTCACCGGGTCAAGGAACAGTACGGCAAGGTCGACGGCCAGCGCCGCGTCGAACCGGGCAAGATTTTCGATCCCGTCTTCGGCACCGGAGAAAAAAGTGTCATCAAGGACATCATCGCGGAGAAGGAAACCTACTCCGTCAAGACCAGTAAGGATGGACGCGGCACGAGCATCCACAACGGCATGATGACGAACCCTCAGCTCTCGAAGTCGGAGTTCTGCGTCAGCTGCCATCAGGTCGCGGTCAACCTCGGCATCAAGCTCGAGATCGTATGGGATCAATATCGCGATAGTCCGGCGCGAAAGGCAGGCGTCACCTGCCAGGACTGCCACATGGGCAAAGTACCGGGGAAACCCGAGGGCTACGCGACCGCGCCGTCCGCCATCGTTGGCGGCAAGGAAATCAATCCGGGGCGCAAGCACACCAATCACCGCTTCATCGGCCCAGGCTATTCGATCGCGCACCCCGGTATCTTCCCGCACAATCCAAAAGCCAAGTCCTTCACGATGCAGGAATGGCTGCAGTTCGATTGGCGCGCCAGCTGGGGCACCGTTGCGTTCGAGGAAAAAGTCGCGGCCGGCAAGGTCAAAGTCGAGTTTCCCAAGCGTTGGGCCGACGCGCTTGATCGTGAGGATGCCCGCCAGATCATCGACGAAAACCTCGCCAAGCTCGACACGCGCGACGAAGTCCGGCGTCAGGTCATGGAGAACGGCGCGAAAGTCGACGGTCCCTTCGTCGAGGCGCCGCCGAGAGTCGGCCGCGATCTCGCCTTCGCTTACAAAATCAAGAACCTCAACACGGGGCACAACCTGCCATCTGGATCGCTCGGCGCGCAGCCGCAGATCTGGGTCAACGTCGCACTCATCGATCCCGACGGGCGGAACATCTGGGAATCCGGCTACATCGACAGCAACGGCGATATGGCGGACCTGCACAGTCTCGACGTCGCAGCCGGCCGCATCAAGATCGACCAGCAGCTCGTGAACTTCCAAACCAAGTTCTTGACCACCAATGTCAAGGGCACGGATCGCGAGATGTACTTGCCGGTCAATTTCGACATCGACCCGCTGCCGCATCTGCGTCCGCCGCAGATCCCGACCAGCGTTCTCAATCATCCGCCGCTGGTGCGCATGGAGAACCACTCGCTGCCGCCTTTGGGCGAGAGGCTCGCCAAGTACAGCGTGCCGGGCAATCTGATCACGAGGCCCGGCAAGTACCGCCTCGCGTTCCGCCTGCGCAGCCGCGCCGAGCCGATCTATTTCATGCGTTTCGTTGGTGCGACCAAGGAAATGGAGCG
>LNEA01000071.1 GCA_001464855.1 Rhizobiales bacterium Ga0077530 | reverse complement strand
TCGTAGGGCCGCTCACCGCGCGCCGTCTGCTCGATCACGGTCGGCCAATAGGTTGCGGTCGGCGAACCAAGAGTCGGCGCGGCTGCGAAGGGGGGGATCATCATGGGGTGGTCCTAAGGGCTTGAGAGGGCGAACGTGGAATGGGCGTCGAACAACGGCGGGCTCAACGCCTGCCGCATAGAATCGCATCATCAGAGCATATATAGGGCGGCCGCGCCCGACTTCCCATGCCTGCAATCGGGGCCTGCGATAGGATCGCCGTCGATCGGCCTCGCCAATTATGCCGATGGGGCGGCTTCGGCCCCCTCGGCGCCTTCCGGCATCTTCAATAGCTCCTCGCGCGACACCTTGCGGTCGGTGAGCTTGGCCTGCGAGACGATGTGGTCGACGACCTTGTCTTCGTAGATCGGGGCGCGGAGCTGCTGGACGGCACCCGGCGTCTTCTCGAAATATTCGTAGACCATCTTCTCTTGGCCGGGGAAACGGCGCGCCTCGCGGAACAACGCGTTGCGCAGTTCCTCCTGGGTGACTTCGACCTTCGCCTGATCGCCAATCTCGGCCAACACAAGCCCGAGGCGTACGCGACGTTCGGCGATGGCGCGATACTCGGCACGCGCGCTCTCTTCGGTCTTGCCCTCGTCCTCGAAGGACTTGCCGGACTTTTGCAGGGTATCCGTCACCTGGGCCCAGATCTGGTCGAACTCCTGGCTCACCAGCGCTTCCGGCAGCGCGAAACTGTGCGCCTTGTCGAGGCGGTCGAGCAGGTCACGCTTGAGCTTGTTGCGCGCGAAGTCGGCGTACTCGCCTTCGATACGCTCGCGCATCACCTTGCGCAGCGCCTCGAGGGACTCGAGGCCGAAACCCTTGGCGAGATCTTCGTTGATTTCGGGCTTCACCGGCTTTGCGACCGACTTCACCTTGGTCGCAAACGAGGCTTCCTTGCCGGCGAGTTCGGCGACTTGATACTCGGCCGGGAACGTCGCCTTGATGGTCGGTTCATCACCGGCCTTGGCGCCCTTGAGACCATCCTCGAAGCCGGGGATGAAACCACCGCGGCCGATCACGATTTCCATGTCCTCGCCGGTGCCGCCTTCGAACGGCGTGCCGTCGATGGAGCCGACGAAATCGATCTTGAGCTGATCGCCTTCGGCGGCGACGCGCCCGTCTTCGACTTCGAACGTCACGTTGCGCTCGACCAGCTCGGCGACCGCCTTGTCGATCGTTTCGTCGTCGACCTCAACGACCTCACGGTCGAGCGACAGCGTCGACATGTCGATCAATTCGATCTTCGGCAGGACCTCGAACGACATCGTGTAGGCGAGGTCGGCTTTGCCATCCATCACCTGCTCGATCTCGTCCTTGTCCTCGCTAAAGGCGATCTCCGGCTGCATCGCCGGACGCTCCTGGCGATCCGAAAGCGCCTGCTTGGAGGACTTCTCGACGAGATCCTGCAGCACCTCAGCCATCAGCGAACGGCCATAGACCTTCTTGATGTGGCCGAGCGGAACCTTGCCGCGACGGAAGCCCTTGATCTGGATCGTGTCCTTGACCTCGTCGAGACGGGTCGTGAAGCGTTCGCTGAGTTCGCCCGCGCCGACGACGACCTTGAGCGTGCGCTTCAATCCATCGGTGCTCGTTTCCGTGACTTGCATGTCCGTCGCTGTCCACTCGTAAAGGCGGCACGACCGCCGCTCACTCTGGTCTCTCCGCGCCCGTTGAGGCAGCGGTCCGAATTCATCATACCCTGGCATGGCCTTTGGTGCGGACGGAGGGACTCGAACCCCCACGACTTGCGTCACTGGAACCTAAATCCAGCGCGTCTACCAATTCCGCCACGCCCGCCTAACCAAGCCGCAGAAAACTGCCGTCGCCGGAATGCACGAAAACCGCCATCCGCGGGAGCGGCTGGTCGGTCGACGCGGCTGAGGTTTGCCGGCGGTCACCCGCGCCTTTGGGGTACGTCCTGGCCTCGTCGGCCCGCCGCACCCCGTCGAACGCGGTGGCGCCGACATATATCCGGCGAGGTCGCCCCGGATCAACGCTTAGTTTTGCCCGGTTGGCATACCGGCCCATCGGCTGATGGTATCGCATACCAAAAACTGTCAAACGACGCTGCGACTTGATGGTTGCTGGTCGCACGATACCCACATTGCTATATGGTCCGCCTTTCACGCCCCTCTGAGCATCGGAAAATCGTGGCTGAACTCGACGCGAGCGATCTTGCCGAAGCGCTGGACAGCGGCCGCTTCAAGCAGTTCCTCGACCACGTCCCCGTCGCAATCGCGATCTCGGATTTGAGGGCGCAGGAGCGCATTATCTATGTAAATGAAGAATTTGAGCGTCTGTCGACGTTCGCGGCCGGAGAAGTTGTAGGAAACACTTGGGACTTGCTCAGTGGCGGGGGCGCGGATGGTGGTAGCTCAGCCGATCTCGCCGCAGCCGTCGTCGCTGGAAGCGATCATATCGGCGCCTTTTCACTGCACGCCGCCGGACCAACGGTGAATGTCTGGGCGAACGTCATCGAGGATGAGAACGGCAAGCCCGCTTTCCGGCTTGTCGCCCTGGCAGCCATCGCCGCCAAGCAGGGCGCCGATCGCGACGCAATCTCTCACCAGCTACACGAGAAGGATACGTTGCTGCGCGAACTGCAGCACCGCGTGAAGAATAATCTCCAGATGGTCACCGCACTGATCCGGATGGAAGCGAAGGGGCTGCCGCAAGAGCACGAGCGCTTCAATCGCTTGGCGGGCCGGGTCGAAGCGCTCGCCTTGCTCTACCAATCGCTCTCGGAGCACGGGGTCGCTGAAGAAATCGACCTTGGTATCTATCTCAGCCAAGTGGCATCGGCAGTGATGCGCGCCCACGGCGTCGAAGGCATTCGCCTCGATCTCAAGGTCGACACGTGGCCGGTTTCCATCAACGTCGCGATGCCGACCGGACTGGTGGTGAACGAGCTCCT
>LNEA01000070.1 GCA_001464855.1 Rhizobiales bacterium Ga0077530 | reverse complement strand
CTTGAGCTTGCGCACGACGAAGGTGTCGGCCTCGTGGTCGCTCGTGGACTTGGTGAGAAAGTAATACGCGAGCACCGGCGTCAAAGTGATCGAGGTGACCAGGGACGCCATGATCGAAACGATGTAGGCAATGCCCAGCGGCGTGAACAGGCGCCCTTCGATACCCGAAAGGGCGAACAGCGGAACGAAGACGAGCACGATGATCAACGTGGCGTAGAAAATGCCGGAGCGAACCTCGTGGCTTGCGGTGGCGACGACCTGAAGGACAGGGCGGGGCTCAGCAAGCTGTCGGTTCTCCCTCAGCCGCCGCATGATGTTTTCAATGCCGACGACGGCGTCGTCGACGAGTTCGCCGATGGCAATGGCGAACCCTCCAAGCGTCATCGTATATCGTCACGAGGATTGAGACGGGAATTGCGGTCAGCGCGATCAGGGTGGCGCGCACGTTGAACAGAAACAGCATCAGGACAATGGCGACCACAACAGCCGCCTCCAGCAGCACTGTTTTGACATTGCCGATGGACGTCTCGATGAATGTCGCTTGCCGGAACTGGATCTGGTCCGCTTTGATGCCTGGTGGCAGCGTCTTCTGGATGTCGGCGAGTTGTGCCTCGATCAGCTTGGTCACGGCGACGGTGTCGGCGGTCGGCTGCTTCTGGACGCCGACGATCACGGCTTTCTCGCCCATGTAGCCCGCATCGCCCCGCTTCGGACGCGCGGTGAAGTCGACGCCGGCTACCTGCCTCAGCAAGATGCTCTGACCCTTGCGAGACACAACGACGACGTTGCGGAGATCTTCCAGCCGGTTGGTCAGTCCGATATTGCGGATGAGGTATTCCCGGGCGTGCTGGTCGACGAAGCCGCCGCCGGTATTGCTGCCGAACTGGCGAACCGCCGCCTCGATCTGCTGCGGCGTCACATCGAGCTCGTTCATCATCTGGATGTTGGGAACGATGCGGTACTGGCGAACTTCGCCGCCGATCGGAATGACCTGCGACACGCCGGGAATGGTGAGAAGTTG
>LNEA01000069.1 GCA_001464855.1 Rhizobiales bacterium Ga0077530 | reverse complement strand
GCCGGCGTTGGCTACGTCCTCAAGGCCGGCTTCGACCTGCCGCCGCTAATGTTCAAGGAGCAGGAAATCGAGGCGCTGGTGCTCGGCGCGCGGATCCTCGAGAGCTGGGCGGACGCCGAACTCGCAGAGGCCGCATCCAATGCGATTTCCAAGATCGAGGCGGTCATTCCGGAGGCGCTGAAGGTCTACATGGCGAACACGGCGCTACTGGCGCCGTGCGCCCATTACGTCGCGCCGATTTCGTTCAACTTGGCCGAGCTGCGCCGCGCTGTTCGCAGCCGCCTGAAAGTGCGGTTCCGCTATACGGACGTGCTGCGCCAGGGCAGCGAACGTGTCGTGCGGCCATTGTCACTCGCCTATTTCGGCCCCGTGTGGATCCTGGCGGCCTGGTGCGAACTACGGGTGGATTTCCGCACGTTTCGGTTGGACCGCATCGAGGATTTCGAGATCACCCAGACTTCCTCAAGCGGCCGATGACCTGGACGCGGGGGGCGCAGCGGGTAGCCCCCTACGAGGTGGAGAGCGAGGCGGAATTCGAGGACGGCTAAGACCACGGCCCGGAATTGCCGGCCGGTATGCGTTAACTGCAGTCTCGATCGGCCAAGTATGTGCTGGCTTATAATAAGCCTTGTATATATTTTGCCGTTTTATGACGACAGACCCCTTTCTCACGCGGGCCTTGGGCTTTGTGCTGGCGGATGTCTCGCGCCTGATGCGCCGCCGCTTCGACGATCGCGCCCGCGAAATCGGCCTCACACGCGCTCAGTGGCGGGTCATGGCGCAGTTGCGTCGCCGTGAAGGCATCAATCAGACGGCGCTCGCCGAGATCATGGAAATCGAGCCGATTTCGCTCGGCCGGCACATCGATCGCCTCGTCGAGAAGGACTTCGTCGAGCGCCGCGCCGACCCACGCGATCGGCGCGCCTGGCGGCTCTACTTGAAGCCCGAGGCGCAACCGGTGCTCGATCGTCTCCGCGCCATCTCGACAGCCAATCGCAAGGAAGTGCTGCAGGGCATTCCGATCGAAGAGTCAGAAGCGCTCATCGACACGCTTCTCAAGATCAAAGCCAATTTGACCGCTCTCGAATCCTCGAGTCCGATCGGGTCCCCAGCAGGACCCAAGACCGAGGAAGAGGAACAGTACTGAGGCGCATCCATGCAGAAGAGCGCGACAGAGCCGGATCGTGACAAGACAGCGGGCGCAAGTGCCGGCGCCGCGCGCCCGAGTGCTGCCAAGCCGCGGCGGTTCGCGCTGATCGTGGCGATCGCGCTTCTCGGGCCCATCGCGGCCGCGATGATCGGGGGCTATCTCTATTTCGCAAGCGGGCGCTTCGTTTCGACGGACAACGCTTACGTAAAGGCCGACAAGATCGTCGTCAGCGCCGATATCTCGGGCCGCGTCGTCGACGTGCTGGTGGGCGCCGACCAGACGGTCAAGCGTGGCACACTGCTGTTCCGCATCGACCCCGAGCCATTCCGCATCGCCGTGTCGCGCGCCGAGGCGCAACTCGCCGCCGCCATTCAGGAGGTCGGCGCGATCCGCGCCCTCTACGATCAGAAGGTCGCGCGTCTGACGCTCGCCGAGGGTGATCTCGCCTACCAGCAGCAGCATCATGAGCGTCAAGATGCGTTAACCCGCACCGGCGTTGTCTCGCGATCCGGCATGGATACGGCCGAGCGCGCGCTCCGCGCCGCTCGTGATCAGATCCTCATCGCCACGCAGGAAATCGCCGAGGTTCGTGCCCGGCTCGGCGGCGATCCGACGCGTCCGGCGGATGAGCAACCCTCCGTGCGCGACGCCCGCGCCGTGCGCGATCGCGCGGCCCTCGATCTTGCGCGCACCGAAGTTCGAGCACCGGTCGACGGCATCGTCACCAACTTCGACTTACAGCAGGGCGAGTACGTGACTGCCGGCTCCACCGTGTTCAGCCTTGTCGGCACCGAAAACGTGTGGATCCAGGCGAACTACAAGGAAACCGACCTGACGTTCCTGAAGGTCGGCCAGCGCGCCACGGTCCACATCGATATGTTCCCCGATGGCCCTCGCACGGCGATCGTGTCCAGCATCAGCCCTGCGACCGGTGCCGAGTTCGCGCTGCTGCCGCCGCAGAACGCGACCGGCAACTGGGTCAAGGTCGTCCAGCGCCTTCCCGTCCGGCTGCGGCTCGAAAACGCCGCCGACGCCGCCGAACTGCGCGCCGGCATGAGCGTCATCGTCGAGGTAGACACCGAGCACCGTCGTCCGCTGCCCAAATGGGCGCGGGCCATATTCGGTGGACAGGGCGCATCGGCCGAGCCGGGGCCGAAGTCGGCGTCGTCACAGTCGGCAACACAACCAGCCAATAAGCCGACGCCATGACGGCAACAGCGGCACCGAGCGGCGCGCCCGTGACCTACAGCGGCGTGAGGCTGCTGCTGATTACCGTGGCGCTGATCCTCGGGCCATTGGTCCAGGTGTTCGATACGGCGACGGTGGCGATTGCGCTTCGCTCGATGCAGGGCGAACTGTCCGCCACCCAAGACCAGATCGCGTGGGTCATCACCTCATACTTGATCACGCTGACGGTGTTCACGCCGGTGTGGGGTGTGCTCGGCGGCAGGTTCGGTCGCAAGCGTTTGATGCTCGGCTCGATCGTCGGCTTCACCAGTGCCGCGATGCTCGCCGGATTTTCGACGTCGCTTACCGAGATCCTTGTCTGGCGAGCGGTCCAGGGCTTCTTCGGCTCGGCACTGCTGCCGCTCGGCATGTCGTCGCTGCTGACGATCTACCCGCGTGACAAGCTCGGCGTCGCCATGGCGTGGTGGGGCGTCGGCATGATGTTCGGCCCGATGTTCGGGCCAACCATCGGCGGCTTTGTCA
>LNEA01000068.1 GCA_001464855.1 Rhizobiales bacterium Ga0077530 | reverse complement strand
GTCATGCCTATACTCGCGACCTGCTTGCGGCGGTGCCCGGGCGCGGCGTCATGCTGCGGCAGTAGACGAACACACGGGCGCATCGCGACGCGCAGACGTTTGATCGTATCCAGGAGACCAGACGATGCCGCTGATCAACTACATCGTTCCAGTTGAGTTGGATTTTGGCGCCATCCGTACGGTCGCGGCCGAATGCAAGGCGAACGGAATATCCAAAGCGCTGCTGATCACGGACAAGGGGATCGTGGCAGCGGGCCTTGCTGACCGCGTCCTGGCACTTCTCAAAGGCAACGTGGACGTCGTCGTTTTCGACGCCGTGCCAACCAACCCCACGGAAGTCGCGGTGTTGGAGGCGGCGCGCCTCTTCAAGAAAACCGGGCGCGACGGCATCGTTGCGCTCGGCGGCGGATCGCCCCTCGACCTCGCCAAGGCGGCGGCGCTGATGGCCTCCCACCCCGAACCCTTCGCCCAGTACGCGATGATCCTCGGCGGCCTCCCGCGCATTACCGCGGGTGCTCCACCTGTGATCGCCATTCCAACGACGGCGGGTACGGGGAGCGAGGTCGGCCGTGGCGCTATCATCACGCTGACGGATACGCGCAAGCTTGCCTTCTCGAGCTCGCATCTCGCCCCGCGCAAGGCGATCAGCGATCCTGAGTTGACGTTCGGATTGCCGGCCTTGCTGACGGCTGCGACCGGAATGGATGCGCTCACGCACTGCATCGAGACCTTCATCTCACCACGTATCAACCCGACGGCAGACGCGATTGCGCTCGACGGCGCCACGCGCGCATGGCGATGGATCGAGACCGCGGTTGCCGAGCCGACGAACCGCGACGCGCGCTGGAACATGATGGTCGCGTCGATGCATGGCGCGCTCGCCTTCCAGAAAGGGCTCGGCGCGGTTCACGCGATGTCGCA
>LNEA01000067.1 GCA_001464855.1 Rhizobiales bacterium Ga0077530 | reverse complement strand
GGCGTGCCGAAAAGCACCGTTCCGCGAATGATAGAGGGTGCTCTTGCCGATCACTCGCACCCCACGAATCCACGACCGGTAACGGCGGCCGACTACGCATCGCTTTTTGAGGCAGCCTTCGATTGAGCAGTGACGCCGTCCAGGCGCGGAGCGGCGTGGGCTGCGCGCATGTTGGCGCTGTCACCGTCTTCGTCGCTACAGGCTGATCATGAGGTGTGGACGACTTGGCGTGTCGAGGGGGGCCGAGACGGCGAGGATGGTCACCGCGTCGTGTATCCAAAGATCAGTGTCATTACGCCATCATTTCGCGGCGCTGCGCTCATCGAGAGCACCATCCAATCCGTACTGTCGCAAGGATACCCTAGCCTCGAATACATTGTGATCGATGGTGCAGGAGATGACACTGCCGACCTATTGAGACGATACGACGGTGAGCTGGCCTATTGGTGCAGCGAGCCGGATCGCGGCCAGTATGACGCTCTAAACAAGGGATTTGCGCGCGCGACCGGAGACATCCTCTTCTGGTTGAATGCCGATGATATGTTGCTGCCTCGGTCGGAATGGATGTCCACGCTTAGCCCCGGAGTGTGGGACGCCAATGGATATCTTTGCAAGGTCAATACAATTCCAGGTTTCAGTAAGGCCGCGTTCCTCGACGGATTTTTCTTGCCCGGCACCAGAGTTCGCGGTTGCTGGGTTCAGCAAGAGTCGACATTTTTTCGGCGGTCACTTTGGAAAAAGGCTGGGTCCGCAATTCCCGACTATCCGCTCGCTGGCGATTTCGCGCTTTGGTGCGCTTTTTATCGCCACGCTGATCTAGTTGGCATTGAGTATCCGCTCGCTGGCTTCCGAGCTATCGAAGGACAAAGAAGTGAAGCGGTCGACCAGTACACACAAGAATCTCAGGCGGCGCTCAAGGAATTGCGTCTTGAAGCTGAGTGGGGAGATACTTGGCAGTCCCGGTTCTTATACTCGCGCTTCGCTACACTCCCAAAAATCAGGTCAAAGGTGACGCACTCGATTGGGTACGCTGGTCGAAAGATCACGAACCGCAATCGAAAGCGTATTGGGGCGCATTGGGCCCTCGAAGCGTATCGCTTTCTACCTTGAAGCGCATCGACTGACATCGCGCGGACACATCCGACGCAGGGATCCGGTCAGCAGAAAACGCACTATCGCTTGCGGGCAACACGGGCCGGACGGCCAACCGCGACGGAATCGGCCGGCAAGTCATGAACGACAACGCTTCCGGCGCCGACGACGGTGTTCCTCCCGATCGCATCGGAAATCACGGTCGGCCGCGACACGAGCGGCTGTGTCATCACCGGCGCGCCCGGCGCCATGCCGTGGTCGTGATCCGTGATGTAGCAGTTCGGACCAATACCGACGCCTCGCCCAATGCTGATATGATGCGCGGCGTCGATCATCGTGAACCGATTGATGTAGGTGTTCTCACCGATCGTGATCGTCTTGGTGCTGGTTGCTTTCCCGACGGCGAGAAGTGTGACGCCATCGTCGAGCGCCACGCCGTTGGCGAGTGAGATCTGGTCGAAATTGCGCGGGATATCGATCCGGCGCATCCAGACATAGCCGTCGATTTCAACGCCGAGCGCCCTGAAATAGGCGTTGCGCCAGCGGCTCGCGACGCCCGAGCGGATGCGGAGAACATTGGCGAGGGCGCGAGCGACGATCGTCATCGGCCCAGCATAGCGACGCGGCCCAGCACAGCAAGTGCGGGCCGCGATCCTTGGTGCGCCGCCGCCGAAGCGCCGCGACCCGACTCACGCCGCCTGTTCAATCGTCATGGCGCTGCCGGCCACGGTCGTGCGGCGCATGTCGCGCGGTTGGCTCTCGTCGTAGCGCCGCACGCGATGCATTGTCTGCTGGTTGTCCCACATGACGAGATCGCCGGGTTGCCACTTGTGCACGTAGACGAATTGCGGCTGGGTGGCGTGCTCGGTGAGATCGCGCAGCAGAATGCGCGCCTCGGGCATCGTCATGCCGAGGATGCCACCGGCGTGGGACGAGAGGAAAAGTGACTTGGCACCGGTCGACGGGTGGGCGCGCACCAGCCGCTGGCGCACGGGCTTGAACATCTGCTTCTCCTGCTCCGTGTAGTCGAGGAAGCCGAGTGCACCGCGCGAATACATGAGCGAGTGCTCGCAGATCAAATCGTCGATCTCAGCCTTGGTTTTCGCGTCGAGCGCCTCATAGGCGGCCCTCATGCTGGCGAACTCCGTGTTGCCGCCGACCGGATTGACGACGCGCGCCGACAGAATCGAATACTTGGCCGGAATGGCGCGGAAGGAGCTGTCCGAGTGCCACAGCATATTGCCGATATTGAAGAGGTGCTGCCGGCTGTCCTTTGCCAGCGGTTTGCCGTCCTTGCCGAGGTTCGAGACGTCGTTCAAACCGTCTGCGAGACGCTTGTCCTCCGGCTTCGTGATATTGCCGCCGCGCGCATTTTCGATCGGCCCGAAGTTCACCGTGAACGATTTCTGTTGCTCGTCGGAGACGTATTGCTTGTGGAAGACCAGCATTGCGTAGCGGTCCATCGCGGCTTCGATCTGCGCCGCTTGCTCCCGCGTCAGGGGTTTTGTCAGGTCCACGCCCGTTACGCGCGCGCCGATCTCTGGTTTGATCGCTTCGAACTGGATACCCATAGTCCGTCCTTTCTCGTTCCTTGCGTGACTTTGGCCACCGGCGTCCCGTCGTCATTCATGCATCGACGATGACGTAGCTGTTCTCGACCGTGACCGGGAACGTCTCGGCGATGTAGGGCCCCTTTGCGAGTTCACCGCCGTCCTCGACGGTCACGGGATAAGACCGCACCTTGGTGCCCTTCGGGTCGAAATAGGATTGACCTGTCGCCATGTCGAATTCCCAGCCGTGCCAGGGACAGCGCAGCATTTCTCCGACCCGGGTGCGCGTGAAGGCGCCCGGCTCGGCGGCGCTCAAGTGTGCAACACACGCTGCCTTCTGCAGCGGTGCGCCTTCATGCGGGCAGCGATTGAGCAACGCGAAGAAGCGGCCGTTGACGTGGAACACGACGATCTCGCGACCGTTGATCGTGACGACCTTGTTTCCGCCCGACGCAATATCCGACGTGCGGGCGACGACATGGCGAGACATTGGAGCTCCCAAGGCTCAGAGCTTGTAGACGCGACGGGCATTCTCGTTAAAAATTTTGTTCCGCTCCGTGTCCGTCAGTGGCGTTCGGATCGCATAGCGCGGGTCGTCGAAGTCCCAGTGCGGATAATCGGACGAGAACAGCAGCCGATCGACGCCGATCCAGTCGATCAGCGCACGCAGGTGCCCGGCATTGTCGGGTTCCTCCGAGGGTTGCGTCGTGAACCAGAAATTCTGGCGCACGTACTCCGAAGGCTTCCGTTTCAGGTGCGGGACCTCGCTGCGGAAGCGCTCGAAATGCTGGTCCATGCGCCACGTCGT
>LNEA01000066.1 GCA_001464855.1 Rhizobiales bacterium Ga0077530 | reverse complement strand
CGTTGCCGAAGTTGGCGAGGCCCTGCGTGTTCGGCCCGACCATGCGCATTCCCGCCGCGCGGGCCGCGGCGACCATGCGCGCCTCCTTCGCCTTTCCGGCCGGATCCGACGTCTCGCCGAACCCCGATGACATGCAGATGAGGCCCTTCACGCCTTTTTTCGCGCAGGCCTCGACTGCCGCCACCGCGTGATCGCCGGGCACTGCGACAACCACGACATCCGGCACCTCCGGCAGATCATCGAGGCTCGGGATGCAGGTGTAGCCCTGCACCTCGGCCCGAGTCGGATTGATCGCCCATACCGGCCCCTTGAAACCGAAGCGGCGAAGGTACGCGAGCGGGCGCCCGCCGATTTTGTTGGGATTCTCGGATGCGCCGAGAATGGCTATGGAGCGCGGCGCAAGAAACGGCTTCAGGCTCTCGATCGTCATCGGCAATCCTCAAACTCGTCTGAAGAGGGGAATAGCGCGTCCGGCGCGCTCGACGATGCTGCCTTGGACTGGATCATCGATCGCCAAGCCTGGAGCCCCGTGCGCCATCAGCCTGAAACCTTCCTCGGCATCGACCATGACCAGCGTGTAGGGCGCCAGCGCTTTCATTTCGGCCGTCGGTGCGCGATCGACGATCGTGACCGCGTGGACGACGCCGCGTCCTGATGCCGTATGCTTAGATACAGCGGTTGCGCCGCAGCGCGGACAGAACGAGCGCACGAAATACCACGTGTGGCCGCATCCGCCGCACCGCTGATAGCGAATGCCGTCGCTCATGACTGCCGCTCCAGGATCAGGCTGACATGCGAGGACATGACGCCGCCGTCGCCGTGCAGCACCGCGAGGCCCGTATCGGCAACCTGGCGCGAGCCGGCGCGGTCCGTCATCTGCAAGTGTGTTTCGACGAGGTGGGCGAGGGCGCCGCCGACACCGCAGTGGCCATAGCTGAGCAGTCCGCCGTGCGTATTGAGCGGCTTGGCGCCGCCTTGGGAGAAATGTCCTTCGCGCGCCATCCGGCCCGACTGTCCGCGCGGCGCCAAGCCCAGTTCTTCGAGCAGGATCGCGAGTGTGATCGTGAAGCTGTCGTTTGCGTCCGGCTGCCTCGATGGCGCGATCCATCGACAGACGCGCGCCGAACTCCGTGAGGCTCGGTGCTTCGCTGATGTGCTGATGGGTGTGCGCCTGCCCCGCGCCGATGATGCGCACGCCGGCAGCGCCTGTACGCTCCCTGCTGATGACGAAAGCGGCTCCACCGTCGGCGGTCGCACAGCAATCGAGCAATCGCAGCGGTTGCGCGATCGGCTTTGACCCCAGCACATCGTCGACGGTGATCGCCTCCTTGAACTGTGCGCCCGGATGTGTTGCGGCGTTGGCGCGCATGAGCACGGCGAATTCGGCGAGATCGCGCGCGCTGATTTTGTACTCGTGCATATAGCGGTTGGCGACGAGGCCATAGTAGGCGGGAATCGTGGGCCCGAGCGGGACCTCGTGGACGGGATGGCCGACCTGTGCGAGCGTTTCGACGATCTTGTCGCGCCCTCCAGGCGCCGACATGCGGTTCTCTCCGGCAACGACGAGCACGTTGCGCAGCCGGCCCGCCGCGACCAACTCGTGCGCCAGCATCACCATCGCGAATCCCGTCGCGCCTCCGACCTGCAACCCATGCGCATACACCGGCTGCAAGCCGAAGTGTTCGCAGAAAACGGTGGCCAGCATGATGTGCGGCATCGTCGTGGCGTAGCCTGTCAGCACGCCGTCGATGTCGCCGCGCGCGACGCCCGCGTCCGCCATTGCCAGCGTCGCCGCCGCGCTCATGAGATCGAGTGTGCTTTTTGCCTCGTGGCGGCCGTAGGGCAGCAGGCCGACGCCCGTGATCCAGCTCATGCTGCGCGTTTCCTCCCGTCGAGGGGCGTCAGACCGTCGCGATGGCGTTAGCGGGCGAGCCGACCGCACCGGGCAGATTGAGCGGCGGCGCCGTCAACAGAAAGCGGCTGCGGTTGTTGCTGCGCAGCCAGTCGGCCAACTCCGATAGCCGCCAGATCTCGCCGAGGTTGACGCCGGTCTTGAACAGGCAGTGTTGGTGCAGCGGTAGTGCCGCGCATTGTCCCGGCTTGAGCGGCGCGTTGTGGACTTCGACGGCGTAGTTATCCGAGATCAAGGCGACGAGCTTTGATTCAGTGATCCAGCGATGAAGCTTTTCATCGGATCCGTCGAGACCGGTACAGGTATTGTGCATGGCTTCGAACGTCGGCTGCTTGTTCTGCTCCAGGATCACATCGTCGAAGCCGGTGCGGAGGCACACGAAGTCGCCAGCCTCGACCTTGATGCCATCGGCGGCGATGACGCGCATGAGGTCGTCATAGGTAACGGCGTGCTTGCGCCGGCCAAAGTGCGCGAACAGATCGATCAT